>JBNLDB010000129.1:0-4715 GCA_050304115.1 Sulfurovum sp.
CAACCTGTTCCATAGTGTAGGCAGTGGTTGTCTCCTCATTGGAGTAGTGGAAGGTATTGAATCTGTCAAATTCGAAGCTCTCCATGAAGTCACAGAGTCGTTGAAAGCTCTCTTCACTTTCCCCAGGGTGTCCTGCGATCACAGAAGTACGTAAAAAGGCACCTGGTTTGCTTTTCATATATTCAAGCAGTTCTATAGTCTTCTTTTCTCCAAACCCTCGTTTCATCGTCTTAAGCATTGCATCATCGATATGCTGGATAGGCATATCATAATAGGTCTGGAATACTTCAGAGTCGGCAATGGTATCGACAAGCGTAAATGTCGTCGTACTAGGGTAGAGGTACAAGATACGTGCAGACTTGACACCCTCTATGGCTTCCACACCTTTGATGAGATCTACAAGCCCATCTTTGAGTCCCATGTCACGTCCATAGCTTGAACTGTCCTGTGAAATGAAAGAGAAGTCATAAAAGCCCTGTGCGACAAGATTCTCCACCTCTTTGACAATGGAAGAGAGGGAACGTGAGTGCAGCTTCCCTTTAAAGCTAGGAATGGCACAGAAAGAACATGCTTGGTTACATCCCTCTGCTATCTTGATGTAGGCATGGTAGTTGGAGCCTGTGATGACCCTTCCTGATGTTTCTGTAGCAAGATAGACTTCCGGAGAAAAAGTACTCTGCTTGGAAGCGATCAACTCATCGATCTTTTCATAGTCACCTACACCGGTAAATATATCGATTTCGGGCATATCAGCTTGAAGCTCTTCTTTATAGCGTTCACTCAAACATCCGCTCATTACTAAGATGGAGTTCTCTTTGCGTTCGTCATGGAGGTTGAGTACCGTATTGATACTCTCTTCTTTAGCCGCATCGATGAACCCGCAAGTGTTGACGATGATGACATCAGCCTCAGTATTGTCGTCGGTGATCTCATACTCTTTTAGACGGCCGAGCATCACTTCGCTGTCGACAAGGTTTTTGGTACAGCCCAGACTGACAAGGTGTAATTTTTTATTCATAAATATCTCATTTGTATGTTAAACTTTTTCAGCATTATAGCAAAAAGATAAGACAAAGATATAAGAGTGAAAAAATTTAAAGGTTTAAGAAAGAAAAAAGAGAAGATAGAGCCAGGCAAAAACCTGGGCTCTAAAACGAAGAAAATGATTCTTAGAAGTTATATCTAGCAACTAGACGAACTACATTCATATCATCTGTAATTGCATCTGCAGTTGTACCATCTGTCCAAACAACGAAATCATTATCAAAGCCAATATATGCATAAGTTGCAGTTAAGTTAAGGCTATCAGTGATATTTACAGAATATGCAAGGTCAAATTCATCGATCTTGTTATCTTGTGTATCCATGTCTGAGTACCCGTATGCAGCAGAGATGTTACCACCAAGTGCATCCATGTCAGCTTTTACAACAAATTTATCCAAGTCAAAACGTACAAGTGGTCCAAATAGTTGATCAGCAAGAAGATCTGTGTAAAGAACCGATGTTGTACCACCTAGTTGTGCCATACCAACACCACCATCGTTTACATTAGCGTATGCAACCGAAGCATTGATCATACCGAAGTCATAACCTGCTTTAGCACCAAATGCAGTCATATCATCAGCAAATCCATCGTTCATCCAAGTACCACCCTGGATACCCATATTGATTCCAGCGATACCGAATTGAGCATCACCCCAAAGGATATTCGTATCATCAGTCGTCGGAAGACCCATATCATGATCAGAACCATAGTACCAAGAACCAGTCAATGTAACATTTTCAAATGATTTGTTTTGTACTGTAAGCATCCATACACCATCACTCTCATTCAATGCATTGAAATCAGTTAGGTTTGTCATCGCAAAGCTATTCACGTTACCACTATGTAGCCATGCACCAACGATAGTTGTGTTTGAAAGATCAGTATTTACAACTGTTACACCATCAAATGAGTTTGCAAAAACGTTCCAAGTTTCAGAGAACGCAAATGGTGAAAGTGATGATGGAAGTGTTTGACGACCTGCTTTGATACCTGTGTTACCAAACCCGTAAGTCAAGTAAGCCTCAGCGATCCAACCACCGTCAGTCATATCATCAATATCTGGACCATAACCAGTAAGTTGTGGTACAGCAGAAACCATGTAGTTCTCTAGGTTAAGTGTTGAAAGACCGTTTACTGTAAATCCTGCTCCGATTCCAGCGATAACATCGTTGTTAGTCGCTGTAAGTTGGATACCAGCATCTGCTGCAGACTGCTCTTGGTCAAAAAGGCTTCCACCACCAAATGTACCTAGTTGTGTACCAGTTGCAACGTCAAATTCACCAAAAGTTGAATCATCTGTTTGATACCAAACTACAGCTTGTCCTCCGAATTCCCAACCAGACGCTACTGCTGGCGCTTCTACTACTGGCTCAACTGGAGCGATATCTCCACCAGCCATGATCATTGTTGACGCTACTACTGAAAGTAATAATGTTTTTTTCATTGTAATCTCCTTGTTTTTGTTTGAATACAGCACAAGTATAACCTAAATTCTTCAATAATGTCAATAAAATTAATAAATAGTTAACAAATAGTTAATATATATATGTAGAGGCCCCGTATATACGGTATTTTTAAGGGCAAAAGATGATTAAAAAAGTAAAAAACTAATGTAGATATGTAACATTTTTGTCGCATTTTTTAAGAAAAAATGATGTTTTTTAAAATTTTGGTTAATAATTTTTAGGATTTTTTGAAATATATTGAAGTAATGGTGGCGCCAGACGGAATCGAACCGCCGACACAAGGATTTTCAATCCTTTGCTCTACCGACTGAGCTATGGAGCCATCTTAAAGACATGATGTCTGATTAAGTGGATAGAATTATAACAGCTGAAACTTAAAAATCGACATATAAAATCAAAAATAAATTATTTTTTTAAATCTTTTACCAAGGACATAAAAGTCTCTCCCCTATGCTTGTAAGAGTTGAACTGGTCAAAACTGGCTGCAGCAGGAGATAAGAGGGCCACACTCTCTTGCGTATGGACTTTATCTATCTGTTTGACTGCATTGTCTATGGTGCGTGATTCTATGGCATTCACATGGTATCTCTTTGCAAGGGTTAAAAGTCTTTCAGAATTTGCCCCTATAGTATATAGTGTAAGGTCAAGTGGCTCCATGACTTCAAAAAGAGGGGTCAGATCTACGCCTTTGTCATCTCCGCCTAAGATAAGATGTATGTGCTTATCAGCATAGCCTTTGACAGCTTGTATCGTAGCATCAAGATTGGTTGCTTTGGAGTCATTCACCCAGAGTCTATCTTGGTCATCTTTGATCTCCTCTTGCCTATGGGCGTCGAGTATAAAGGTATTCATCAATGCATAGTCTGCTTCATCAAAAAGTACTTTTGTTACCGCAAGTGCGAGGAGTGCATCCTGCAAAAAAGCACCTTTGAAACGTAACTGGGTGCTGTCTAGGTTGAAATAGGTTTCTAAAAATGCGTTACTGTCATACTCAACGACATAGGCATGGGACTTTGGAAGATTCAGCCCTTTGGGTACCAGTGCCAGTTCTCCCTCTTTCATAGTCAGTAGTGGCCTAAGTTTGTCTGCTTCGTAGAGTTCAGCTGTTTCATGCCAGTCTAGATGATCCGGTGTGATAGGAAGCAGAAGGTAGATGTCCGGTGAAGCTGTCTTGGTATGATGGAGGGCGAAAGAGGAGCTTTCCAGTACCCAGATAGGAGCAGTGGTATCGAGCTCAGCCAAAGGGGTACCGATGTTCCCTCCGCTCAGAGCGCCGCGTTTGGCCAAAAGGTGCGTAAGCATCTGTGTGGTTGTTGTTTTCCCGTTGGTCCCCGATATCCAAATGCTAAAAGGCATCTCTTTTTCAAAGTAATCATATTCACTGAGCAGGTTTTTTGAAGATCTGATCAGTGGATGAGTTGGTTTCAGACTGGGTGTAGTGACTTCCAGAAGACTTTCATCCGGATCAAAAAGATGGGAAGGGAGTATTCGATTGTTATTTTCATCGGTATATGCCTCTTTGACATTGTCATCAAAGAACGTACATCCGCCGCCTAGTTTTTTTGCGATCGCTTTGGTGGTGAGTCCGTAACCAAAGAGTGTGGGCTTTATCTTTTCCATCTTATCTGAACTTAAAGGAGATGAGTGCAAGTATGTTTGCAAGGAAAGAGATCATCCAAAAACGGATAATGATCTTATTTTCTGCCCATTTTTTGAGTTCAAAATGGTGGTGAATAGGTGCCATGAGGAAGACACGTTTACCACGCAGTTTGAAACTTCCTACCTGCAGTATGACTGAGACGGTTTCGATGACAAAGATAAGACCTATAAGAATAAGCAGGATCTCACTTTTCCCCAAAATGGCAAGATAGGCCAAAAAACCACCGATCGCAAGACTTCCGGTATCTCCCATAAAGATCTCCGCAGGGTAGCAGTTGTACCATAAGAAACCAAATAGACCACCGATAAGTGCGGCAGCGAGTATCATCACTTCTCCTACACCCTTGATGTTCGGGACCAGCAGGTACTGGCTAAAGATGGCATGTCCGGTGACATAGATGATCAGCCCCAGTGAAACCAGTGCAATAATGGAAGGTACCGTCGCCAGTCCATCGAGCCCATCGGTAAGATTGACCGCATTGGTCGTAGCCAGAAACACAAGTACCCAAAAAGGAATGGCTGCATACCCCAGGTCAAAAAGAGGT
>JBNLDB010000130.1:0-4692 GCA_050304115.1 Sulfurovum sp.
CGTGTACAACTTTCTTGAAATCTATCTTTAAGTGGAACCCCTAATACCTCTTCTATCTCTTTATGATCAAATCCGCACATGTGATGTCCATGTACGCTCATTAAAGGGCGCCTAATGAGGATGGGTTCACGTAGAAGTAACTCAAGTGCTTCTTCCGAAGAGAAATCTTTAGGATCTATCTGTCCGTTTTTGATCTTGGGAGCATTGGGATTGAACCACTCTTGGAGGGACTTATCTTTTAAATAAGAAAAAAGTTCCTCTTTGGACATTTCCATTTGCAGTAAATTGCGTGTGATGACTATATGTCCCGCATCCTTCAAACTTTTTTTCTGTTTTGCATTGGTACTGCATCCGGGTTTTTCGTAAAAAAGTATGAGCTTCATCCAAGTTCCACCATGTCAATCGCTTTATCGGTAAGGACAAACGTTTCTATACCATCATCTTCGGCACGCATACATTCGCTTAGACACCCTGCCATATAGAGTGTGTCGATCGCCCTGTCCACATAGAGTTTTGCCAATCCGAGATACTCACTGATATCTTCAGCATCATACACATTGTAATTGTCTTCATCACTCAAGTTATAGATTGCTTTCATCACCTTTTTGAGTGCTTCGGTTTCATCGATTATAGGTTCAGGCATTAGAGGTTCTCCTTAAGATCATTGATCTGTTTTTGCAACACAATACGCTGCAAAGGGTGTAACTCCGTAGACTCTAGCCATGCAGAATACCCTTTGACATAGTGTGTTTTGATAAATGAATGCAAATTTTGTGCTTGATTGCTTAAATGCTCTAAATATGCCTTGGCTTCCTCATACTTGAACCTGTGTAGAGGCTGCAGTCGTCTCTTGATACCTTCAGCCAATTTATCATCCATTCGATCCTCTACCATCTCCAAAAACGCTGTAGCTGCGATCACATCTGCGAAGGTATCATTCCAAATACGGCCATTGATCATTTGATCACAGGCAAGTTCCAGGAAAACCGGTGCAAAGTTTAACACTTTCACCAGTTCATTGAAATCATCATCGATCATAGCACGAAAAAGCATCCGACTACGGTTTCGTACTTTCACACGTAGTCTCTCATTTTCTATGACATCCGGATGCAACCTTGTAAATCGCTCATATGCCCCCAGCCTCGAGTGATTGAATGCCATGATGGAAACCATGGCATTTTTGTCACTGACCTGGTCAGGATGAGAACCGGAGGGACGGTAAAATGCCCACTCCAACCTCGCTTCATCATCTTCATGCTGCATATACAGGCTGTCCCCCTTCGCTTCGAACCCTGGTTCATCTTTCAGCGCTTCTATCTCCTCTTTATAACTTAGCTCATACATACCCTATTCCTTTAAATTCATAGAAACATTACAGATCAAAATAGAAGACATCCCCATACCCTTCAAATCGTTTCATATTGCGTTTTTCACTCACCAGGAACAGCGTGCTCATCGGCACCGCCTTTTCGATCTTGAAAAAACCGTCACTCAGAACGATCAGCGTCGCATCAAGATCAGAGATACGTTTCAGATACTCCAATAGAGGCTTGAACTCCGTACCGCCATTACCCTTTTCAAAAGCAACTTTGGGTTGGACATCCTGTGCATCATAAGTGACTATCTTGGTCTGATCGATCGTGTCATCAAAAGGTACGACGGTCACTTTAAAATCTGTACTCATACGCAAAATGGCATCAATGATCCCTAAAAATTTGGAAAACGTTTTTTGATTGATACTCATCGATCTATCCAGGGCGATATAGAGGTTCAGACGATTTTGTTCCTGTTTGTAACCCGGAAGATAAAGGTTTTGATGAATAAATCTACGGTTCGGACGGGAAAAATCACTCTCTTTATCGAAAAAACTCTCTGTCATATAGGTATGCAGAAGTGTTTCCAGATCAATTTTAGGACGTATGATCTCATTGATCACTTCCAGAAAGGAAGATGGGGTATTGCCCTGCTTTTGTGCAGCGCCCATCGCCTGGACGATGATCGCATCAAGATCTTCAAGTGCTGCTTCCGTATCTCCTTCATTTTCAATCAGATCCAGTTTCTGTTCCTGGGGGTTCTCATCATCCGGTGTCCCTTCACCTTCAGGATTCTCCTGATAGAGTGCCTGATAGACCTCTTCAACACTTTTGTCACGAAACTTCTCCATGAGAACTTCCTCTTCAGGACGTTCTCCTACACGTTCAAAATCACTTAAAAGCAGATTGATCACCACATCACTGCTGCGGTTCCACACTTTATGATCACGCTCTTTCATACGAAATGCATGTTTAAGCAGTATATGCAAAAGTGTATGGGCATACATATATTTGAGTATGGGTTCTGAAAGTGTTTGGGCTTTATCTATATCGACAAAGATTGACACGCCGTCTGTTTCAAACACTTCATGCGGATTCGTCCGATAATGCATCGTCAAAGAGAGTGCCAATACACTCAAAAAAGGGTGATCAAAAAGAAATTGTACACGTATCTTTTCAAGCTTTCTTTGCAACTCCGATGATAACTCAGATGATAAAGTCGCCATACTTCTCTAGCCATTCATCAAAGAGTGGATGTGTTGCCAAGCTCTCATCTTTCACGATCACATCTTTTATCAGCATGACACCAAATTCCGTAGGGAGCAGTTGGCTAAATCCAAACAGGTGGTCTTTGTGTGCATCTGACCCCTTATAGTACTCGACCAGTGCGGATACCAGAGCATAAAGCAATGCGGGCTGATTCACGATTTCAGGGTAATGTCCTTCATAGATACCTGCAATATCAGGCAACTCTTCATAGACCTTCACATAGGAGATGAACTCGATGCCTGCACTGTATCCGATCGTTCCATAGATAATAGAAGCAATAGCGTTGATGTTCTGTGCCGATTTGATGATGTTTGAGAGCATATGGTAACTTCTTGGTGTTGCAAATGCCGGGTTGGCATCATCTTCCACCACAGGTTCTGTAGAGAGAAGATCCGGACGGAAGCTCAAAAAACCTATAATGAAATGATGCAGGTTTGCCTTGAGTGCAAAGAGCTTGAAATCATCAAATCTTGCCTGTACATGCAGATGGACCATACGGTTCGCCAAAGGCGTAGGAAGCCTGAAAACCACCCCTCTGTCACTCACCCTGTTCCCCGCACAGATAATACGCCATCCTTTAGGTAAGTAGTACTCCCCCATTTGGCGGTTCAACACTAACTGATAGATCGCAGCCTGGACAGAAGGAGGCGCAGAGTTCAACTCATCCAGAAAGAGGATCCCTTCCGAATCAGGATCGTTAGGGAAAAAGACCGGAGGCATCCATACCGTCTGATCTTCTTTGATAGAGGGTACCCCTCTAAGATCAACAGGATCCATCTGTGAAAGACGCACATCGACAAGTTCCAGGTTATTTTTCTGTGCAACATCCGCAACGATATAGGATTTCCCGATCCCCGGACTGCCGTGTATGAATAAGGGTGTATCGGTTTGTATCAGCGTATCGATATGTGTATAGAGTTCTGTGGTAGATATAGACGGTGTGGTCATAAGCTCATCTCCTTGACCTGGCAACTGAAACACGTAAGCTGGTCATCACAAGAGACACAGGCAGGTGCGACTTCCCCTATGCAGTCGTATAGATACTTTTTCCAAAGTTTTTCTTTTGGTTTTTGCGCAGCCAATGTAGGGAAATTCAACTTCATGAATTTACCCATCTCTGTACGACTGTTAAACCCCAGATCTTCATAAAGATGATTCATCATCAGGGAATGTCTTGCTACCTTTGGTGCAAGTACGCTTTTCGCATTCTCATCTACAGCATGTTTGATCAACAACTCTTTTACACCATTATACATCGTTTCATGTTCTTGTATCATAATTCCATCTCCATTATTTTTCCCATTGTAATTTCTGCCACTTCACGTCCAAAATCATAACAATCCTGAAGCTCCTCCTCGGTGGGGATAAGTTTCACTTTCAAAGGTGCTGTAGGCAGCCTGAACTTCAACCACCGCATACGGTCCTGCAGCATATCAGGTGCCTCGCCGGTCCAACCGTAAGAGCCGAAAGTCGCGCCTATTTTCCCTGCATTCTCCAAATAAGGGATACAGGCCAACAGATCCCATGCAGGTTTTACCGCATCCCCATTAATGGTAGGAGAGCCCACGATCACAGCATCCGACTCTTCAAGCAGATCGATCATATTTTGCTCTTCCAGTGATGCCAGGTCATACATACTTGCGATGATCCCGTCAAGTGAGTCTGCCCCCTGTGTGATCTTTTCGGCCATCGCCAATGTATTGTCATAGCTTGACATATAGAAAACAGAGACGATTTTTTTGCCGGCGATGTTTTTATGTAACTTGGCATCCTCACTCCACAAAGCATATTTTTCGATATAACGCTGCGGATTGGTGCGCAGTACAGGTCCATGAAGCGGGGCGATCAGTCTGATGTCAAATTGATCATAGAGGTGAAGTGCCTGCTGCACATACTGTTTAAAGGGTCTCATGATATGCTGATAATAGTATTTAAATGCATAACCGAAATCACCCACTTCATCGTCAAACAACCGTTCATCATAATAGTGGCTTCCGAACACATCACCACTGAAGAGTATCTTATCTTCATGCAGATAGGAACTCATCGTATCGGGCCAATGCAAAAAAGGTGTACTTAAAAACTCAATGGTCTTATCCCCAAGCGAAAT
>JBNLDB010000131.1:0-4685 GCA_050304115.1 Sulfurovum sp.
AGGATATACATGTTTAAAAAGATCATAGGGGGATTTTTAATTTTTGCTACATCTGCACTGTTTGGGATGAGCCTGGATAAGCTTAATACTGCATCTAAAGAAGAGTTGATGGAAGTCAAAGGTATCGGTGCTGCTAAAGCAGAAGCGATTGTAGAAGAGAGAAAAAAAGGTAAATTTACTTCTTTTGATGATTTCCAACGGGTTAAAGGAATTGGTGAAAAAGCTGCATCAAATGTCAAAGAACATGTAAGTAACTCTTAAACATTAAAAAATTACAAATGTTCAGACAGAAGAGCTTTGGCTCTTCTACTTGCTTCACTGTAACACTATAATCCCCTTTAACCACATTTTCGCTACAATTCACTAATTTATTTTTTAGACTTTATTTAAGGCATGATCATGACAGTTACACGTTTTGCACCTTCTCCTACAGGGTATCTTCACATCGGTGGGCTTAGAACCGCACTTTTTTCCTGGCTTACTGCACAGCACAACAAAGGTGAGTTTTTACTCCGTATAGAAGATACCGATATGGCACGTAATTCTGAAGAGGCGACAGAAGCGATACTCAAAGCATTTGAATGGGTAGGGCTGAGCCATGATGGGGAAGTGGTGTATCAGTCTAAAAGATTTGATCTGTATAAAAAATACATTGATCAGCTTCTTGAAGAGGGGAAGGCCTATAAGTGCTATATGAGCAAAGAGGAGCTTGATGCTTTGCGTGAAGAGCAGATGGCGAAAAAGGAGCGTCCGCGTTATGATGGCCGTTACCGCGATTTTACAGGGACACCGCCAGAGGGTGTTGCACCGGTGATCCGTATCAAGGCACCCCAAGAGGGAACGATCTCTTTTGTGGATGGCGTGAAAGGCGAGATGAACATTGCCGCCTCTGAAGTGGATGATTTTGTCATTGCAAGAGCGGACGGGTCGCCAACCTATAACTTTGTCGTTGCCATAGATGATGCATTGATGGGGTTGACAGATGTGATACGTGGAGATGACCACCTCTATAATACCCCTAAACAGATCGTTGTTTACAATGCCCTTGGATTTCCGATCCCTAGGTTCAACCATGTTGCGATGATCAACAATGAGCAGGGTAAAAAACTCTCTAAAAGAGATGGGGCTACGGATGTCATGGAGTATAAAGCAATGGGATATCTGCCAGAGGCATTGTTGAACTTTTTGGTACGCCTTGGCTGGAGTCACGGAGACCAGGAGATCTTTAGTCTTGAAGAGATGATCGCACTCTTTGATCCGAAAAATATTAGCAAGAGTTCCTCCAATTACAACCTGGATAAATTGCTCTGGCTGAATGCCCACTATATTAAGAATACGCCAAATGAGGAGCTTGCCATACTGCTTAAAGATTTTGGTGTGGATATCCATGGGCACGATAAGCTCGAACTGCTTCTGGATGCAACCAAAGAGAGAGGGAAGACACTCGTAGAGCTTGCAGAGCAGATCAATCTTATACTAACGACACCTGCCCAGTATGATGAGAAGGCTTCCAAGAAAGCCTTTAAAGGCGAAGCCAAAGAGATATTGAATGATTTTGCTTCGATGCTGAAAAACTGGGATAAGACACTGCACCTTCCTTGTGATTACCATGAAGTGATGGAAAAAATTGTTGAGACGAAAGAGATCGGTTTCGGGAAGATCGGCATGCCGCTTCGTGTGAGTCTGCTTGGTTCGATGACAGGGTCCGGACTTGATGAGATCATGGCTATTCTAGGTGTGGATGAAACGATAGCCCGTATAGAAAGAGCAATAGCGACACTATAAATTAAATAATGTCATGGCGAACACCCTTGAAAGCGAAGTGATTCGAGAGCCATGACGATTTTTGTACCCCAAGGGCACTGCTTTCAGGGCGCCTCCTTTTATAAAAAAGTAGATAACAACTGTATATTGTGAATTTAGCTAGAGTCGGTAGATTACTGGGGTCAAGCTCGAGAATGACGGATTTTTTTGCTCTTCTTTAAAAACAATTTCAAAGATCTCTTCGCCTTGTTATCCATTTTATAATGGATATGGCCTAGATACCAGGTCAGCTGCTTGGGCGTGATACCTCTTTTTTTTGCTTCTTTCTTGAGGATGTACTGAGGAATCTTTATTTTGGTCTGTGCAAATACATGCGCCAGTTTCTGTACAGCTTCTTCATGTTTATTGTAACAGAGTCTGGCAAAGACAAAAGGAAGACCGGTCTCTTTGTACCATACTTCGGCCAAGTCCATACCCTCTCCTTGATGTAGATAATGTTTGAGGGCAGCATCCCCTATCAGTACTTTTCCTTTAAGACCTAAAACACGTGCAAGTTGATTGGAAGTGGCTGATGCCGGATCAATTTCATTGTCACCTTCCAAAAGTAAAACACTGTAAACTTTTTGATCTGCGATGATACCTAGATCTGTGCATTTGCATTTAGCGGATTCAATAGAAGAGATAAATGCTGCATTGATCTCTCTTCGTTTGAGTGCTCTATTGATCTGTGAAGGAACTGCACGTTTGTAGCGGAAGGTCATTTTAGAGGCACTGTTGGAGATATAGCGTTTTAGGAACACTTGAAAGGGTAGAAGATTAAGGTAGCTGATAGACCCGAATAACACAGTGTAAAGCTCCTCTCAAAATCCTCTTTAAGCGTAATTATAGCAAACAACTTTTATAATCGCGTCATTATTGAGGATGAAATACTCCTTATTTTGAAAGAGTTTTTTATGATAAAAGTAGAATTTTTAGGCCCTATCGGTAAAGCACCGATGGAGATGGAAGCTTCGACATTGGCAGAGGTTTCGGCACAACTCAAAGAAGATAGCAGTTTGATCCAATGGCTGGATAAATGTGCCGTAGCACTGAATGATACAATGGTAAAAGATCTGGCAACTGAACTTAAAGATGGTGATAGAGTTTCTATCCTGCCTCCTGTGTGTGGTGGATAAGTGTGGAACTCTATCATGGTCCCTTAGATGTCAAAGAGATATTCGGTCGTTGGCTTGATGAAGAGGCAGAGTCAAACTATGGTGCTTATATCCCTTTTGTAGGGACGATACGTGCAGAAGAGGGTATAGAGGCGCTGAGCTTTGATATTTATGAGCCTGTACTTAAAAGATGGTTTGAAGCGTGGCAGGAAAAGGCAGCTAAACGTGGTGCCGTAGTAAAGATGGCACACTCCATTGGAGATGTCCCTGTGCATACTTCTTCTTATATCTCTGCGGTATTTTCTCCTAAACGTAGAGTAGCACTGGAGCTTATCGATGAGTTCGTTGAAGACTTTAAAGCCAATGCCCCTATATGGAAGTATGATGGAAAAAACGGTGAGCGCATCTACGCTGCCGATAGAAGCACCCCTATGGATGGTGCTGGATTGTTAAGTTAATACAAACTAGACTGAGACGAAGACGAAACTTCAGTGAGATGAATTTGGATTGAACACTGTTCAATGTAAAGAAGAAGGACAATAATGTTTATGCACTTTGATGAATCGATGCAGATGATAGACGATCTTGCTATTAAAAATTATAAAACAAAACAACTCCCTTTAATGGAATCACAAGGCTATATTCTTGTAGAGGATATCGTAGCAGATCACAACTCTCCTGAATTTCCCACTTCTGCGATGGACGGGTATGCGGTCATGCATAAAGATCTGGGTCTTGGCAGACTGAAGATCGGGAGCATTAACCCTGCGGGATCCGACCTGAAAGAAGAAGTGGTAAGCGGTATCTGTATCAAGACTTTTACAGGTTCCCTGATGCCGCATGGTGCAGATACGCTCATCCCTATAGAAAATGTGGAAGTGGATGGTGATGAGATCATCATCAAGACAGAAGTGCCGCAGGGGTTCTCTGTACGTGAACCGGGTGAGAACTATGCGAAAGGGCAGATGCTTATCCCTAAAGGGACGAAAATAGACTTCCCACAGATTGGGGTGATGGCAAGCCTGAACATACCGCATGTCACGGTCTATGAGAAGCCAACTGTGGCTATCCTCTCTACGGGGTCAGAGTTACTTGAACTTGGCGAAGAACAGACCAGTGATGCACAGATCCGTTCCTCCAACAACTATATCCTCGAAGCCATCGTCAAGAAGTATGATGGTGTGCCTCTGCAGTTAGGGTGTATCAAGGATGATAAAGAGACCATCACAAAAAACATCTCTGAGGCATTGGATAAAGCCGATATTGTGGTAACCACCGGCGGTGTGAGTGTAGGTGACTTTGACTTTGTGAAAGATGTCATTTATGAACTTGGGTGTGATGTCGTGTTCAAAGGGGTACGTGTGAAACCTGGACAGCACATTATGGTTGCACGTAAAGAGGATAAATTTATCATCGGACTTCCAGGATTCGCCTACTCTTCAACAGTGACAGCATTGCTTTACCTGGTCCCGATCATTGAGAAGTTGCAGCAAGGTCAGTGTGTGATGCAGAGGGTCAAGGCAACACTTAAAGAGCCGTTTATCAAACGTGCCAAAAAAGCAGAATTCACTGCATGCAACGTCTCTTTAGAAGAGGGAAGATACTATGTTGACTTTGAAGGTAAAAAAGTAGGCTCTTCCGCGATTCTTACCAATATGCTCGGCAATGCAGCACTGCTTGTGACCTCTGAGGATGACACTTCCAAAGAGGCAGGTGACGAGGTGAGTGTTTTACTTTTTGGGTAACGACTCTAGCCTACCTTAATAT
>JBNLDB010000132.1:0-4666 GCA_050304115.1 Sulfurovum sp.
CCGGTTCAGGGAAGCCTTTGGAAGGTGATGGCCAAGCTGGGAGATGTGGTCGAAGAGGGTGAAGTGCTTGCGATCGCGGAGTCTATGAAAATGGAAGTAGATATCGAAGCACCTGAACATGGAAAGATCACGCAGGTACTCTGTAGTGAAGGTGAAAATATACAGGCGGGTAAAACGCTTTTTGTGATTGAACCTGTATAAGTGTGTCTGTGATGAAAATAGAACATTTTAAGACCATGTGGGGGTTTGAAGGCGACTTTGAAACAGCGTGTATTCAAGCCCAAGAGGAAGGTTTCAGGGGAATAGAAGGACAAGCCCCCAAAACCAAAGAGGAGCGTGCATACTGGAAAGTATGCCTAGAGAAGTACGGGCTTGACTATATTGGTGAGATCGTCACAGGAGGTGACTATGTCCCTGCACGCCATCTTAGTATAGAGGTACATCTTGATGATGTCAAGGTTGCCATAGAGAATGCCTTGGAGCTCAATCCGCGTTTTATGACCTGTCTGGGAGGGCTTGATGCCTGGAGTAAAGAGGAGTGCATTTTATTTTTCACAGGTGCAATGGAGCATGCGAGAAAGCATGATCTGCAGATTGTGTTTGAAACACATCGCAGCCGTATTCTCTTTACGCCCTGGAGAACCAGAGAGATAACAGAGGCACTGCCTCAGATCAAACTGACGCTTGATATCAGCCATTGGTGTGTGGTATGTGAGCGTCTGATGGCCACAGAACTAGAGACGATCAGAGCGATCGCTCCTCATGTCTATCATATACATGGGCGTGTTGGCTATGACCAGGGACCACAAGTACCTCACCCAGGTGCACCTGAGTACAAAGAGGCGCTGCTCTCGCATCAGGAGGTTTGGGAGATTATTTGGGATGCACAGCAGACTAAGGGTATGGAGATCACAACGATGACACCGGAGTTTGGACCAGACGGTTATCTGCATACACTCCCCTTTACCAATGCCCCTGTTGCTGATCTTTGGGAGCTGAACTGCTGGATGGCAGAGTGTGAGAAGGAGCATTTTAATGGTTACACTAAAAAAAGGGTCTGATATGAGAGCACATCTACCTGTGATTATACTTTTAGGTGCTTCGATACTCTGGGGTTTGACATGGATTCCACTTAAGAGCATCAATACCATGGGGATAGACGGCATCCCGTTGATCTTCTTTACCTACGGTATGATGGCACTGGTCTTAAGCCCAATACTCATGAAGCAGTTCTCCATATGGAGAGAGCATAAAAAGATGATGTTTCTTATCGCACTCTTTGGGGGTAGTGCAAACCTTGCCTTCTCTTACGCGCTGATCAACGGTGAAGTGATACGGGTGATGGTACTCTTTTACCTTCTGCCAGTATGGGGTGTGGCTGGAGGACGGCTCTTTTTAAAAGAGACGATCGACAAATGGCGCTATCTGGGTGTTGTTCTGGCGATCAGCGGCGCATTTTTGATACTTGGAGGGTTTGCAGTGCTTGATACACCGCCGTCTTGGATAGACCTTATCGCACTCGCTTCAGGGCTCTTTTTTGCGATGAACAACCTACTTTTCCGTGCCGTGCAGTCGATACCTGTAGCTTCAAAGATAGGGAGTATGTTCATAGGGTGTTTTACACTCGCAGCACTCTTTTTGTATGCAGGTATAGAGCAGCTTCCAAGCGGTATTACTGATGATGCATGGCTTCTTCTTGCAGGGTATGCGCTCTTTTGGCTGTTGGTGGCAAATATCGGATCGCAGTGGAGTGTGACGCATATGGATGCGGGGCGTTCGTCGATCATTATTATTTTAGAACTCATTACAGCAGTTATTTCTGCTACCTTGATCGCAGGGGAGACGATGAGCACGATAGAAACTATCGGGGGTGCACTGATCATGATGGCTGCGTTTATAGAAGCGCTACGTACCCAAGATGATGATGAACCCGTTACTACGATGAATTAGAATGAAAGGAATAGAGATGAATATAGAAAAATTACAACAATTATATAAAAATAAAACACTCACACCTAGAGAGTATATGAAGCAGATCAAAGAGAATATCGAAGCACATGCAGAGAACCCGATCTGGATCTACGTGCTGAGTGAGAGCGAACTGGAGCATTATTTCACAAAGCTTGAAAGCTGCGAAGTGGAGAGCCTGCCACTTTACGGGATTCCTTTTGCGATCAAAGACAACATTGATCTAGAAGGGGTAGCAACGACAGCAGCGTGTGAAGAGTACAGCTATATTGCTGAGAAGTCTGCGTATGTGGTAGAGAAGCTGATCGAAGCAGGAGCGATCCCGGTTGGAAAGACCAACCTTGACCAGTTCGCTACGGGACTGGTAGGTACCCGTTCTCCTTATGGAGCGTGCCAGAACAGCATAGACCCTGAGTATATCTCAGGGGGATCAAGCTCAGGTTCGGCGGTAAGTATCGCGCTTGATATGGCTATCTTCTCTCTCGGGACAGATACGGCCGGCTCAGGGCGTGTGCCTGCGGCATTTAACAACCTAGTGGGGCTTAAGCCATCCAAGGGTGTAGTGAGCACTTCGGGTGTGGTGCCTGCCTGTCGAAGCCTGGACTGTGTTTCGATCTTCGCCAAAAACACGGAAGATGCACAAAAAGTGTTTGATGTGGCAGCCTCTTTTGATGCAGAGGATCCCTACAGCCGTATGATGCCTGAGTGTGAAGCAGCTGCTCCATCAGCGTTTCGTTTTGCCATCCCTCAAAAAGATCAGCTGAAGTTCTTTGGTGACAGCGAAGCGGAAGCACTCTATGAAAAAGCGGTCAAAACATTTGAAGGGATGGGAGGAACGGCTGTTGAGATCGACTTCTCACCCATGCTTGAAGCGGCGAACCTACTCTATTATGGCCCGTGGGTGACTGAGCGTTATATCGCGGTGAAGGAGATGATAGAGACAAAGCCTGAGAGTTTCATTGAGGTTACAAAGACGATCATAGAGTCCGGAAAAACGAAGAGCGCAGAAGATTACTTTAATGCTGAGTATAAGATCAAAGCCTATAAACGACAGGCTGACCTGCTGATGGCTGACATAGACTTTGCCCTGACACCGACAACCGGAACGATTTATACGATCGATGAGGTCAATGCAGACCCGATACAGCTCAACACCAACCTGGGCTACTATACTAACTTCATGAACCTGCTTGACTTCTCTGCCTATGCGGTTCCTGCAGGATTTAGAGAGAATGGTCTGCCATTTGGTGTGACACTCTTTGCGGACGCTTTTGAAGACAGAAAGCTCATGGAGCTGGGTGAATCTTACATACAAAAGGCTTCCCATGGAAAATAAAACGATCGAAGTAGCCGTATGCGGCGCACACATGAGAGGTCTGCCGCTCAATTACCAACTGACAGAACTTGACGCAACATTTGTCAAAGCGACAAAAACAGCTGAAATCTACCGCCTCTACGAAGTACCCGAGAAGGTACCACCACGTCCGGGTATGATACGAGATACACAAAACGGCACCTCTTTGGAACTAGAAGTATGGTCCATGCCTCTGGAGAACTTCGGTGCCTTTATGATACAGATCGCTGAACCTCTTGGTATCGGAACAGTGATCTTGGAAGATGGAAGTTCTGTTTACGGTTTCTTATGTGAGAGTGATCCTGTCAAGGATGCTAAAGAGATCACCTCTTATGGTGGTTGGAGAGCTTATATCTCTTAACCTGTTTTGAATTGTTACGCTTTAGCATAAGTCGTTAGTGCCTATCAAAACTGCGAAATTCATTGAAAGATCTTAGAAGTTTAGAAACTAAGGAAATGTGAATAAAAACCTTATAACGTTCTATATTTTATAAGGTTTTCTATTTTCCTTTTATTTACAATCATTGTGTGATATATGTTTGCCAAGTTAACCTACTACATGAAATTTCTTAATTAAAATAAAGTATGTTCAATTAATATTTTTACACCAATTCCTATTAAAATTACACCACCAAGTTTTTCAGCTTTGTCTTCTAAAAATCCGCCACCTTTGGAACCGATATAAACACCAAAAAAGCTAAATATATAGGTCACCACACCTATAATGATCATGGATACATATGGATCTAGCTGAAGTAAATTTAACGTGAATCCAGCTGCCATTGCATCTATACTTGTAGCAATAGCTAAATATAGCAATAGTTTATTGGTTATCTTAGCGATATCCTCTTCAATATTTTCACCAAAACTCTCATAAAGCATTTTCCCACCAAGAATACTTAATAGCGTAAATGCAACCCAGTGATCAATTGATTCTATAGCACTTCCTAGGCCAATATTCGAGAGATAACCAAACAGTGGCATTAAAGCTTGAAAAAAACCAAAAAAGAATCCTACTTTAAGAGCTAAAAATGTATCGAAATATTTGTTTTTAACACCAATTCCTATTGACACTGCAAACGCATCCATGCTAAGAGCGAATGCGAGTAAGAAAACTTCTAACATAATTAAATTCCTATTTACTTCTGACTTCAAATTTTATTTTTGTAATTTTATCAGAATAAAAATATAAACCTCTTAGAATTAAAATTCATGTAAATGAAAATCCTATTAATAGTTTTTATACCTATAGAAACATTGGATTCATATGGTTTATGGCATGAGTAACGAGAATTGAAATGTATAAAGTGAAAAAAAAGGAGGCCCGCACACTCTCAGAGGAGA
>JBNLDB010000133.1:0-4621 GCA_050304115.1 Sulfurovum sp.
TAGTACTTTTAACAAGTTACTTTGGTTATAATATTTTATACTAATCTATTTCTAACAAGGAATCTTTATGAGAGGAATGAGTCAAAGGGAAGAAAAAGTACAGCTTGCTATTGAGATTGCGATTAAATTGGGTTTGTTGGCAATTGTTGTTTATATCTCGTATTTAATTGCAAAACCTTTTATAAGCATCGTTGTTTGGGGGATAATTATTGCCGTAGCAATTTTTCCTCTTATCAATGGTTTGGAAAAATATCTTGGAAGTCGTAAAAAAGTGATCATTGGTTTTACAGTAGTTATAATCGCCGCATTGGCAGTACCTACTTACATGCTTTCAGATACTGTGATTAAAGAGTCTCAAATACTTGTGCACACAATTAAAGAAGGAAAGTTAACGATTCCTCCCCCAACTGAAAAAGTTAAAGAGTGGCCACTTATAGGTGAAAAGGTATATACATTTTGGGATAATGCATCACATAATTTAAAAACAACATTAGAACCATTCACGGATGATATTAAAAAAATAGCTGGATCAATATTTTCAGCATTAGGAAGCGGTCTAGCTACTGTTTTCATGTTTATAGGTTCATTCATCATTGCCGCAATGTTTCTTATAGGCAAAGATGAAGCTGTAAAGTTTTATCATACTCTTCTACGCCGTGTAGTTGGAGACAAAGGTGACGAATTGGCAGTACTTACATCACTCACGATCCGTTCTGTTGTTACAGGGGTTATAGGAGTTGCTGTGATACAGGCAGCTCTTGCTCTGATCGGGCTGGTTTTGATGGGTGTTCCTTTTGCAGTTATTCTGGCTTTAGGGATCATGTTCTTGACGATCATTCAGATACCGGCTATACTCATTATTGGCCCTGTAATCGTATATGTCTTTTCTCAAGGGAGCGGAACTGCAGAAATTATCTTTACTATATATATGCTAATTATTGGAGCGATTGATGGTGTTTTAAAGCCATTGCTCATGGGTCGAGGTGTCGATATCCCTATGCTCGTTATTCTTATAGGTGCTATTGGTGGTATGTTATTAATGGGTATGATAGGTCTTTTTATAGGAGCTGTTATTTTTGCTCTGGCTTATAAACTTTTTGGTCTTTGGATCTCAGAAGTTGACGAAACAAAAGAAAATGAAGTAGCATGATTCAACCCTAACTTCAAAAGTGCATATTACTTTTGAAGCTCCAATACAATAATGGAAAATTTATGAAACCGATCACCCAAGAAAACAATTTTTTCTACCTTTTTTTCTCACTTCTTATTTTTCTTTTTTCCGCTGCTATGATGACTGAGTTCCCGGGTACGTTAGGTCAAGATATTTTCTCTCTGGTAACAGTATTTATGCTCATGCTTAGTATTAAAAGTTTAAGAACAGAAAAAACATGGATATGGGCAGTGTATACATTTATTGTATTCTTCGTGATATTGACAGTTCTTGGTAAAGTGTTTGATCATCGATTGAATGCTTATCTGACTTTACTTGTTTTACTTATGTTTTTTATCGGATCTTTTTCTGTAGCTGCCAAACAGGTATTGTTTGTTGGAGATATTGATGGCAATAAGATCATAGGATCTTTGAGTCTTTATATTCTCCTAGGTCTTGTCTGGGCAGTGATATATCTTTTGCTTCTTGCATTTGACCCTTCGGCTTTTTCTGGTATTGAAACTGTAAATTGGCAACAGAATTTTTCTCGTGTTGTATATTATAGTTTTGTCACATTGACAACATTGGGATATGGTGATATCCTACCTACCAATCACCTTTCAGAGTTCTTTGTCTATCTCGAAGCGATCATAGGTGTATTTTACATGGCGATCATTGTCTCCAGCCTTATCTCTTTGCGTTTGTCTGCATTGGAAAAAGAGAGAAAGGAAAAGTAGTTGTCAAAGGCGCAAAAGGTAGGAGCTAACTCTTCTGAACGACTTCATAATGCACTATTTGGATTTTCTCTTTCTGATAAACTGAAGTTTTCTATCAAGGTCTCTTTGAGTATGGCCTTGGCTTATTTGATCCCTATTTCTCAAGGTTGGTCGCAGGCATCAACAGCTCCGATAACAATCATGCTGATCGCAGCTATGGGGTCTGTCAGCGAGTCTGTGATGAAAGGTGCTATGCGGGTAGTAGGTACAGTGATAGGTGCGGTGATCGGTATGACGCTGATCGCCCTCTTTCCACAGGAGAGAATGTTATATCTTTTTACCTTATCCATCATTGTGGCTATCCCGCTTTACTTGGTGCGTGCCTATAAAGGTGATCCGAGTATCTTCATGTTGACCGCTATTACCATGATGATGGTATTTAAAAACGGTGAAGTGGATGATGTCTTTATCTTTGGATTGGACAAGACTTATATGACTGTTTTTGGTATCATGATCTATACACTTGTAGGTATCTTCATTTGGCCGGTGAATATCGAAGATACTACGGCAAAAAATGCCACAGAGCTTCTGAAGGCACAGATGAAACTCTTTTTAAATAGAAATGCTTCAGAAGAAGAACGTCAGGAGTTACTGGCGCTTCTTGTAGACAATGAGGTTTTGTTGGAAGAGTCCACCATGGATACGAACAGTACTGCGATCAATCTGCAACAGTGGCAAAGTATCATCTACAATAATAAAAATATCAATCAATATCTTACACTGCTCTCCATGGATGATAAGGAGACAACTGTCGAGAACTTTGATTCTTATGTATCGAATTTTACACTTTTGGAGAGTGAGATAAGCAGATTGTTTGATGGAGTAAGAGTCTCTTGGGAAGAAAAACAACAGATCGATCTATCTGAAGAGATCACTTTGGAGTATCAGACAGAGCAGATAAGAGAACTCTCACATTTGCAAAGGGCTTCACTTCTTACGACAATACAAGATATGCAGAAATTGTATCAAGAGCTGCGTAAACTCGCAACCAAACTGAATCGCATACATAGCCCTCTGCCAACATTTTTTGATATTGAAAAAGTACCCCAAAACAGTCGTTTTTTATGGTGGGATATAGAACATTTAAAGGGTGTTCTGGTTACTTTCATCATCTTTTGGGCAGCTACTCTCTTTTGGATACAGTTTAACCCGGCCGGAGGCTTTGTGATCGTTGCACTGGCGACAGGTTTGAGTGTATTGACCACTTTTACCCCTCTTAAACCGTCTATACTCATTCTGGTTATTACCATCTCTTTTATCTTTGCTATATTCATGTATGTGGCTGTACTTCCTCATTTGCGTTATGGATGGGAATTGGGACTTTTTATTTTTGCATACAGTTTCATCGCTTTTCATTTGATCAATCCCAAAATGACCATTTTCTTTCTCATCGGTCTGTTCACCTTCAATATAGCCAATACCATGTATTATGATTTGGCTATGTTCCTTTTGATTTTGTTAATGTTTTACCTCTTTCTTGTTCTTCTTTATATTTTTTATTATATTCCCTTTTCAACAAGGCCGGAGCACCTTTTTATATTGATGAAAGATCGTTTTTTTTACTTCACTCAAAAGATGTTGGAAAGAGGAAGGAAGGAGCGGGAGGGTACAATCTCTTTATTTTCCGTACTGGCGGCCAAGTATAGTGAAATGCATCTCATGAGTACAGCAAAAAAGATGCAGCTTTGGGCAAATGGTATAGATGCAGATTATTTTAACACGATCGATAAAAACACACTTCTTCTATTTACAAATGAGTCTGAAAAGTTCGCGTATTTGGTTGAACTGTTGTATCATAGGGATTTAGAGATGAGAGATAATCCTTTGTTACAAAAAGTGAGCAAAAATCATACTTTGCCTTCTCTGTCTGACCTTTTGAATGAGTATACAAAGGGAAGCAAGAAAGAGGTTTCGATAGATAAACAGCAAACTGTGGATGCTATTGAAGCGTATTTATCCGAATTATTGGAAGATATTGACTTTGAGTCGTATGCTAAAAAAGATATTGCAGAGTTGTATGAAAATATCGCTTTGCGTAAAAATGTTTGGCTGGCATTCTTTAACTGTCATAAGATCATGCAGGAACTTGATTTCAGGTTGTTGGAACAAAGTAGATTCTAATTTAACCGAGGAGAAAAATTTGAAGAGTAGATATAATGCGTAAATTACAGAAAATCGGGCTTTCTGCCCTTACAATAATACTACTGAACGGTTGTGTAAAACTTGGTCCTGATTTTACAGGTGTTACGTCTCCTCCTCTACCTCAAAACTGGAACAAAGGGGATAAAGCACAGAGTGATGCAATAGCACAGTGGTGGAAAACCTTTAATGACCCAACATTAAATACATTGGTGCAAAAAGCATATGCACAGAACCTTGACATTCAAAGTGCAGGTTTACGTATTTTACAGGCACGTGCAGCCTTGGGTATCAGTGAAAATCTTACCTTGCCTCAGTTACAGACACTTTCGGGAAATGCTGCAACAACACGAACCAGCGGTAACAATTTTGAACTGGTGAACTTGAATTTCGATCTGGGATGGGAGATGGATGTCTGGGGTAAATATGCAAGAGGAATAGAATCTTCACAAGCGAACCTTTATGCCATACTTTCCTCCTATAATGACATTATGGTTTCAGTGATTGCAGAAGTTGCGCGCAATTATATCAATTATCGTACAGCCGAAGAGCGTTT
>JBNLDB010000134.1:0-4606 GCA_050304115.1 Sulfurovum sp.
AGATGCATCTGCTTCTTTAGAAAAGTAGATGCAAAATCCCGAATATCAAAGAGGGGAATAAGGTTAGACAGTCTTTGTGCTGTCAGTGTAACGGGATTTTAATTTCCCTTCCATGCTCAAGTAAGAGTTCAAAGCACCTATGTAAGCTCTTGCAGAGGCTAACATCGTGTCTATGTTCAATCCATGCCCTATAATGGCAGGTTCGCCGTTGAATGAGACTTTAACGGTGACATTTGCCAAAGCATCTTTCCCCTGACTGACAGATTTTACTTTGTAATCCATCAATTGGCCCTCGTATCCTGAGATCCTGTCAATGGTTTTAAAGACAGCATCGATCGTTCCTTCTCCGATGCCTGCATCGATGATCTCATTATCATCTTTTTTGATACTTACCGCTGCAGAAGGTACACCATTGGAACAATCCATTAACTGTAAAGAGACCAATTCAAATACCTTCGGTGCAGTCGTCATCTCATCGGTGACCAAAGCCCTTAAATCATCATCATAGATCTCTTTTTTTCTGTCTGCCATGACTTTAAAACGTTCAAAAGAGGCATTTAATGCCTCATCATTTAAAGTAAACCCTAATTTCGCCAACTTGTCTTTAAAGGCGGCACGACCTGAATGTTTACCTAAGACCAACGTATCATCCAAATCCAATCCGATATCTTCCGGACGTATGATCTCATAGGTCTCTTTGTTTTTCAACATACCGTCCTGGTGTATGCCGCTCTCATGGGCAAAGGCATTTTTACCGACGATCGCTTTGTTCGGCTGAGGTTCGATACCTGTAATGTTGGCGATCAAACGGCTTGATGGGTAGATCTCTTTGGTATTGATATTTGTTTGATAGTCAGCAAAGACATCCGAACGTGTCTTTAATGCCATCACGATCTCTTCAAGTGCGGCATTTCCCGCTCTTTCACCCAAACCGTTGATAGTACACTCTACTTGTCTTGCCCCATTGATCACAGCTTCTAAAGAGTTTGCAACACCCAAGCCCAAGTCATTGTGGTTATGTACAGAGATGATCGCTCTGCCTTTGGTGTATTCACTCATCTCTTTGACCATTGCACCGATCTCGAAAGGAAGTCTGAACCCCACTGTATCGGGCAAGTTTATAGTACTTGCACCTGCTTCTATGACGGCATCGGAGATCTCTTTCATGAAACCGATATCCGAACGGCCCGCATCTTCACAGGAGAACTCTACGTCATCCACGAATGTACGCGCATATTCAACGGCTCTTACCGCTCTTTTGATCACTTCATCAGGTTTCATCTTAAGCTTGTGTTCCATATGTATGCTGGAAGTAGCAATGAATGTATGGATACGTTTCATCTTTGCTTTGGCGATGGCTTCCCCTGCCGCTTTCACATCTGCATCTATCGCTCTGGCCAAAGAACACACTGTCGAGTTTGTGACCCGTTGTGCTATCTTGTCAATCGCATCAAAATCTCCCGGACTTGCAGCAGCAAAACCCGCTTCGATGATGTCTACTCCCAAACGCTCCAACTGTGCAGCGATCTGGATCTTCTCTTCGGTGTTCATAGAAGCCCCCGGGCTCTGCTCACCGTCTCTTAATGTGGTATCAAATATTTTTATGGTTTCCATTCTGTTTCTCCTCATAATGCGGCACTGCCACATTATCATACCTCTCACTAAAGCTACACCTGGCTGTGAGGGTTTAGTAGCATACTTTTTTAGAGTATGGGTGTAAATGATTGTCTAATTCTACCTAAATTGTAGTTATTAGAAACTAATTGTTTATCTATTGTGTAAAAAGGGTGTGGATCGTTAGACGATTAGAGTGCGAGCAGCAGCAGGAGAGAGCTATCTTGTGTGAAAATAGTATACTGGTTTATGATAGTTTTCATAATCTCTCCTTTAAATTTTTGTGATTATACACTATTTAAAAGTAAAATACAAGGGAGAATAATTATCTTTTGATCTTGATCTTTCTAAGGTTGAGCGTATGCAGTGCACGCAGAGGACCATAAAGGGTATACCCCAAGATAATAATGGCAAAACCTTCTGCTGAAAAAAGATAGAGCAGCGAAGCGGTCAACATTAGCATGATCATCGTTTTAAAGACCATGGGTTTGTTCAGGCTGACTTTCTTGAATGATGGGTAACGGAAATTACTGACCATCAGTACGGCTATGCCAAGTGTCAGAAACAGCAATACAATGCCGTACACTTCAAGTGCGTATTTGTGGAAGAGAAGTATCCACATGGAGACAAAGATGGCAGCAGTAGGAATAGGCAGGCCTATAAAGACATTGGGATCTGTTTTTGCTGTAGAGATGTTAAATCGCGCCAGACGGATAGCACCAAAGATCACATAGAGTGCAGAGACCAGTATGCCAAAGCGTCCAAATTGATCACCGATGAAAAAGTAGAGTAACATGGCTGGAGCGATACCAAAAGAGATAATGTCCGCCAAAGAGTCAAACTCCACGCCAAACTGGCTTGTCGTGTTTGTCATACGTGCAATACGTCCATCCAGACCATCAAAGAGAAGTGCCAGGAGGATCAGCCAGGAAGCAAGAAAAAAGTTCCCTTTACTGGCTTCCACCATACTTATCACTCCTACAAAAATACTGCTTGCCGTGAACAGATTTGGCAGGATATAGATAAGCTTTGCATTTTTCATTTGCTACTCGTCGGTTTTTTCTTTCTCGGCAGCTTCGGCTTCAGCTTTTGCTATCTTCTCACCATGCGCCAAACGGCTCTCCATATTATTTTCTTTCTCATAGGTCTCTATGATCTCACGTACTTTTTTGCCTTCGATCACTTCAACATCCAAAAGTACAGCCGTCATATTTTCTATCGCTTGGTGGTATTCATTTAACGTATTCTTGACATAGGTATAACGCTCATTCAAAGTAGTACGGATATAGTTATCCATATCTTCTGCCATCTTTTCGCTATAGTCTGTGGATACTGCACCAGCGCCGAGGAAAGAGTTTTGGCTGCGTGAAAGCACCATAAGCCCTGCCACATCTGTCATTCCATATACAGAGATCATATCTTTCAAGATAGCTGTAGCACGGTCAAGGTCATTCCCTGCACCAGTACTTATCTCACCGATGAATACTTCTTCGGCTGCACGGCCGCCAAGGAGTACATCTATTTCAGCCATCAGCTCATGTTTTTGTTTCAAGAAACGCTCTTCATCTTCAGGAAGGTGCAGGGTATATCCCAATGCACCCAATCCTCTAGGGATAATAGAGACTTTCGTGACACGTGTTGCACCTGGTGTCAGTTCTGCCATCAGTGCATGACCACTTTCATGATAGGCTACGATCTTTTTCTCTACGTCTGAGATCTTTCTGTTTTTCTTTTCAAGTCCCACAAATGAACGCTCTATCGCTTCCAAAAGGTCTTCTTGTTCTATCTCTTTTTTGTTGAATCTCCCGGCCAGAAGCGCGGCTTCGTTGATGATATTCGCCAAGTCAGCACCTGCCAGACCGGCTGTCTGTTTTGCAACAATAGTGAGGTCAACATTGGCTGCGAGTTTCACATCTTTGGAGTGTACTTTCAAGATCGCCAGACGCCCGTCATAATCAGGTTTGTCCACAAGTACCTGTCTGTCAAAACGTCCTGCTCTAAGGAGGGCCGCATCGAGTGTTTCAGGTCTGTTCGTTGCTGCAAGTACGATCACAGGGGTATCTGTACCAAAACCATCCATTTCAGCGAGTAGCTGGTTGAGAGTCTGCTCTCTTTCATCGTTTCCACCCATCTGTCCACCCGACGCACGGCTTTTACCGATAGCATCGATCTCATCGATAAAGATGATTGCAGGAGCTTCCTTTTTAGCCTGTGCAAAAAGGTCACGTACACGGCTTGCACCGACACCCACGAACATTTCAATGAAGCTTGAACCGCTAACAGAGAAGAAAGGTACAGATGCCTCACCTGCCACAGCTTTCGCAAGCAGTGTTTTACCGGTTCCCGGAGGTCCTACTAAGAGCAGACCTTTTGGGATCTTTGCTCCGAGTTCTATATAGCGTTCAGGGAATTTAAGGAAATCAACGATCTCTTTGACTTCATCTTTGGCTTCCTCCACGCCCTGTACGTCATGAAACTTCGTATCAGGTTTTTCGGAGTTTATCAGTTTGTCGGCTTTACCGGCACCCAGTATGCCACCGCCCATGCCTTTGGACATTTTTTTGGCCAAAAAGATCCAAATAGCGAAGAAGATAAGGATAGGCACTAATGATCCTAAGAGATCAGAAAGAAAGCCGCCCCCCATGATTCCTTCATAAGTGATATGCTTTTCTTCCAAAAGAGGGATAAGATCTTTGTCATAAGTAGGGACATTTTGTGCAACAAAACGTGTTTTACGTCCATCAACATCAGCGATAGCTTCTATCGTTGAAGGCGTAAGTTTTACGGAGGTGACCGACCCTTTTGCAATCTCACTCTTGATCTCTGAGTATTTGACCGTTTTGGTTTGTGTGACATTGTTGCTGTTGTCGAGCATATTGCCCAGACCGCCACCATCACCGACAAACGATTTGAATATCATGATGATAACGATAGAAAAGAGTGCAAATGCCAATAGTGGGTTATTGTTAAAAAAATTATTATTGTTATTATT
>JBNLDB010000135.1:0-4480 GCA_050304115.1 Sulfurovum sp.
TTTAGAACAAAATGAAAGCAGATTTGATGTGATCGTTGCGAAAAGTCCAAGCGGTGTGCAGCCGCTCTGCGGACTCTATAAAAGGTCTATCCTCCCTTTGGCCTATAGGCAACTGGAAAAAGAGAACCATAGGCTGGGTGATCTGCTTTGCCTTGCCAATACCTGTTTTATAGAATTTGATGAAGATGCTCCCTTTACCAACCTCAACCGTCCGGAAGAGTATCAACAAGCCCTTAAGACTTATAAAAAACACTGATCCCTAGGCTTTTTGCCCCTCTATCATCTGCATCATCAGTTTTCGAGAGAAAAAGACAAATTTCTCAAACAATGAACTGTGATACTTGTCTTTATGATAGATCATCAAGAAATCTCTTTTACACTCAAACTTCTCTACAGGAATTTTACACAGTTTCCCTTCTTCAAGTTCACTTTTTACTGAGATCTTAGAGATACAGGTCAAACATTCACCATTCATCAAAATACTTTTAATCGACTCCGTATGTCCAAGTTCCAGGAAAATATTTAAATTGTCCACTTTTTCTTTAATATAACCCAAGAAAACCTCTCTTGTGCCAGAACCCTCTTCTCTAAGAACCCATCTTTTCTCTTCCAGCTCATTGATCGTACATGGTTTACAAAGTTCTTTGTTTGCCGTGACAACAACCAGTTCATCTACCCCTATCTTCTCTTTGACGATCTCTGAACCGGGAACAAGCCCTTCCACAAAACCTATATCGATCGTCCCCTCTTTGATCATATCTGCGATCTCTTTGGTGTTCCCCTCTTTAAGTGTGATCTTCACATCAGGATAAGAACTCATGTAACTACAGATAATAGCAGGCATCAAATAGTCTACGATAGTGGTACTTGCACCGACACGGATCATCCCTTTGTTCTCTGAATTCTTAAATTCATACTCTATATCTGTAAGCTTTTTAAAGATAGGGTCAATCTCTTTATAAAATGCACGTCCTACTTCATTCAGCACAAGCTTTTTATTGATCCTATCAAACACAGGCCGGCCCAAAATATTTTCCAGTTCTTTAATGGACATAGAGATCGCCGATTGACTCAGCTTCATCTCTTTAGCCACATTCGTCAAATGTCCAGAGACCACAACGTTAAGGAAAATTTCCATTTGTCTAAGTGTTAATTTCATATTTTTTCTCTTCTTTGGAATAGATTTTTATCATTGAATTCAAAATAGTTTGTAAATTATATCAAAATTATAGTAGAATTCTAGGAAAGTTATCAATAATTTTGAATAAAAGGATTTTTATGCCATTTTCTCCACAAAAGCGTAAAGGTACCATGAGTGGTATTTTATTCGTTGCTATCTTTGCAGCGGCAGCAACATTTATCTCAGATTTCGCCGCTGTAAGAGCATTGGGTATCTCACCGCTTGTTATCGGTATCGTCATCGGTATTTTTTATGCCAATACTTTACATAATAAAACACCTGATGAGTGGCAGGGAGGGATCACTTTTTCAGCGAAAAAGATCCTTCGTTTTGCCATTGTGTTCTATGGTTTCAGACTGACGTTCCAAGAGATCATCGATGTAGGATTGGCAGGGTTCCTGGTTTCACTCATCATGCTGGCTTCTACCTTTATCCTCGGTACCTGGCTAGGACACAAGATCTTCGGTATGGAGAAAGATACTTCTATGCTGACTGCTTCAGGGGCATCGGTATGTGGTGCCGCAGCGGTACTTGCAACCGAACCTGTACTCAAATCTGAAGAGTACAAAGCGGCCATTGCGGTATCGATGGTTGTACTTTTCGGTACGATCTCAATGTTCCTCTATCCTGTACTCTACACGGCGATCATTGAGCCTGCAGCCGGATTCCTTCATATGACAGCCAAAGAGTTTGGTATCTATGTAGGGGGTACGATCCATGAAGTGGCTCAGGTGGTTGCAGTACCTGCTTCAGTACCCGGTTCACCTAAAGAGATGGCTGATGCGGCCGTAATCGTTAAGATGACAAGGGTCATTATGATCGCTCCAATGCTGATCATTCTTGGTATCTACCTAAGCTACAGTGCGAAAAAAGAAGGTGGTGCAGGTGAAAAAGTGAAATTGGTGATCCCTTGGTTTGCCGTCTACTTTATCGGTGTAGCTGGTTTCAATTCACTGCACCTTGTGCCTACGGATATCGTAAATATAATTAATGAGATCGATACATTCTTACTTACGATGGCAATGACCGCTCTTGGTATGGGAACACGTTTTGCGAAGTTCAAAGGACTCGGACTTGCACCGATCTATACAGCTTCAGCAATGTTCGCATGGCTGGTCATCGGTGGATTTATCGTGACCAAAGCGATTTGTTCGGTATTTTAATACCAACGGATCGATCCTTTTTTATCTCCTCTTGCGGTAACTCAACGCTTCGAGCATATCAGCTCTCTCTATCCTCTCATGTCCATTCAGATCAGCGATGGTTCGTCCTACTTTTTTGATCGAGGCAATAGAACGGTGGGAGAGTGCAAAGCGCTGTATCGCATCCTCTAGTATCTCTAAAGCCTCACTGTCCAAGATACAATACGCTTCTATCTCCTCTTCACGCAATTTACCGTTAAGACGTACCTGTCCACGTGCTTTTTGCCTCTTAAATGCTTTAAGCACCTCTTGATGCATACTAGCAGAGTTGATGTCTGCTCTATCCTCGCTGCTCACTTCCTGCATCACGACAAAAAGGTCTATACGGTCCAAAAAGGGATCAGAGAGTTTATTTTGATACCGTTTGATCTCCAGTTCAGAACACCTGCAGGATTTGCTCTTGGAAAGAAGATTTCCGCAGGGACAAGGGTTCTGGGCTGCCACGAACATGATATCCGCTTCATACTCGATCTTCGCATTGACCCTTGCAATATGTACTCTTCTATCCTGCAAAGGCTCCCTAAGGGCTTCAAGGACTGCTTTGGAAAAGTGCGGAAGTTCATCAAAGAAGAGTATCCCTTTATGTGCCAAAGCTACCTCTCCTATCTTGGCTATAGAAGATCCTCCGCCGAAAATAGATGCAGAGGTGGCAGTGTGATGAGGAGACCTTATGGGACGCAGGGCTGAAAAGCTTGGTGTCACGCCATCCAAAAACTGGTGTTTGGCTATGGATAGTATCTCCTCTTCCATCAGTGGCGGCAAGATATCTTTGATACGTTTGGCGATCATACTCTTTCCGCATCCAGGATTCCCTTCCATCAAAAAATTATGCATGCCTGCTGCTGCAATGAGTGAGGCTCTTTTGGCTATGGACTGCCCTTTGACATCTAAAAAATCACTCTCATATTTTTTTTCGTAATAATATGCTGTCTCTTTCAGGCTGAAACTCTCAGCCTGGTAAGAAAATACCTGTACATTGGCTTTGAAGTCCTTACTATTCATCATCTCTATTGCCTCATTCAATGTATCAACCGCGATAAAATCAACCCCGGAGATATGGCTCAAGTAGGGAATGGACTCTTTAGGAACGATCGCCCGTTTGATCAAGCCCTGCTCCTTAAGAGAGAGGACCAGAGGGAAGAGCATGGAACTAGTTTTCACCTTTCCGTCCAATCCAAGTTCCCCAAAGACAAAAAGCCCCTCCTCCTCTACTACGGTTTTATGCATGGCAATGAGCAGTGCCATAGCCAGATCCAAATGTGTCCCTGACTTCTTCAGGTCCGAAGGACTCAAATTGATCGTAATTTTCAGCGGTGGAAAAACAAAGTCGTTGGTAAGCAGTGCAGACTTCGTTCTCTCTTTTGCCTCTTGAATATCACTACTTGCTAGACCGACCACCGTAAATCCCGGAAGTCCTTTGGTAAATGTGGCTTCGACTTCTATGACCTGTGCATTCACACCCTCGAGTGTTGCGCAGGTCAACCTATTCACTATCACCTCTTTTTTAGCTTTTTGTCTGCTTTGAATCTGTTCTTTTCTGGGTGGAGTACCACTATCTGTTTTTGCATTCATAGGGTTATGATGCATCAAATTTGAAAAATAGGTTAAAAATATGTCAAATTGTAATATAATTTGATTGAGACACATACAAAGGAAGTACATGGAGTATATTGAGCAAGCATTGAGGCGTGCCGAAAAAAGTAACTGTAAAAGCGACACCATTTTTCTTCAAGCACTAAAAGAGGTGCTCGATACGATACAACCGCTGATAGAAAAACATCCCGAATATCTCCATCAAAATATCATCGACCGTATCATGGTCCCCAACAGAGAGATCCACTTTAAAATAGAGTGGATGGATGATGACAATATCATCCATGTCAATAACGGGTACAGAATTCAATTTAACAATGCTTTGGGCCCTTACAAAGGCGGTGTACGTTTTCACCCTTCTGTCAACCCGGATATCCTGAAATTCCTTGCTTTTGAACAGGTTTTCAAAAATAGTCTTACAACTCTTCCAATGGGAGGAGGAAAAGGAGGTTCAGATTTTGACCCAAAAGGGAAATCAGATAATGAGATCATGCATTTTTGTCAA
>JBNLDB010000136.1:0-4478 GCA_050304115.1 Sulfurovum sp.
AACTGTTTGAGTTATCTCACCTTTAATAACCTCTTGGTCAATTAAAGAGTTGTAGAGTTTTTTAGCAACAAGGAATTTATCACTTGTTAATACATACTCCTCTTCAGCATTTAGAGCAATCCCTGTATTTGCCGGCAGTGTCCAAGGTGTTGTTGTCCAGATCACAAGACCTGCTTTACCTTCTAGTCCCAGCTTCTCTTTGGCTGCATCGCTGAGCTCAAAGTGTACGTAAATAGAGTAGTCCTCTTTATCTTCATACTCCACTTCTGCATCAGCAAGCGCTGTTTGTGCAGCCCATGACCAGAAGATCGGTTTATGTCTTTCAACCAAAAGACCTTTTTGTGCTACTTCACAAAGTGTTCTGTAAATGTTCGCTTCAAATTTAAAATCCATCGTTACATAAGGATTTTCCCAATCTGCAATGACACCTAGAGATTTGAATCCGTCTCTTTGGATATCTACAAATTTTTCCGCATGTGCACGACAAAGTTCTCTGAACTTCTCTGTAGGCATCGCTTCTTTTTTGCTTTTACCCAGTTTCTCTTCTACTTTCTGCTCGATCGGCAGACCATGACAATCCCAACCCGGAGTCATACGTACCGCTTTACCCTGGAAATAGTTATATTTTAAAATAATGTCTTTGAGTATTTTGTTCAGTGCATGTCCGATGTGGATGTCACCGTTGGCATACGGAGGTCCGTCATGAAGTGTAAACATTTCAGCACCCGCGCGTTTTGTTTTCATCTGCTCATAAATATCGGCATCAAACCAGGCATTGTACTTTTTAGGTTCATTATTTGGAAGATTTCCACGCATTGGGAAATCGGTTTTTGGGAGAAGGAGTGTGTCTTTAAAATCCATGTTTGATAATACCTTAGTCTTATATTATCTCGTGATTTTATCCAAAAGAGCATTAGAAGCTACTTTTGATACAATTATCTTATGAAAAATATAAAAGAACTTACAGAAAAAATCATTCCAGCACTAACAAAAAGAGGTCAAACCATCTCTTTCGCCGAGAGTTGTACCGGTGGTCGGATCGCTGCAGCATTCACTGCAATTTCAGGCGCTTCAGAGGTCCTCCATGGCTCATGTGTTACCTACTCAAATGAAATCAAACATCTTTGGTTAGGCGTCAGTAAGGAAGTACTTGAAAAAGAAGGTGCAGTGAGTCGAGCCTGTGTCTCACAAATGCTAGATGGCATACAAAAAATGGCAGCTTCTGACTATGCCATAGCCGTTTCAGGGATAGCCGGTCCCACCGGAGGTACAGAATTCAAACCTGTGGGAACAGTATATATAGGGGTACAAACACCATTTTCCAAAGAGGTGTTTCATTGCAACTTTGATGGTACAAGAGAAGAAGTGCAAGAACAATCTACCCTGTTTGCCATCGAGAAATTAGCTGAAGTATTGGAAATTTAAAAACATTTCCCAAATTCTCTTGACAATCAAAGGTTTCTGAGCTATAATTCCGTCCACTTATTCGAAAAAATGAGTGCGAAAATATGTGACCTTTTAGCTCAGTTGGTAGAGCAACTCCCTTTTAAGGAGTGGGCCCATGGTTCGAATCCATGAAGGGTCACCACTATAGGTGCGGCGGTAGTTCAGTTGGTTAGAATACCTGCCTGTCACGCAGGGGGTCGCGAGTTCGAGTCTCGTCCGCCGCGCCATTATTACTTCATAAACAATCATTATTTTTTCAATATAAACTTATTTTCTAAAAATATAATTATAGACATATTGTAAGACTTCTTATTTTCATTAAAACACCAAAACAAAAGACAATCAATTATGTACGATAGTGGTATTGCACTTTTTTCTTTTGGGTTCGTTTTCTCTTTTGTTGCAATAACAAAAAAGAAAAGGAATGAAGAGAAACTTAAATAATAAAGTATGATTTTCTAATTGAAGTATTCGTTACTACTGAAAACATAGTAACGAAAAAAGTAGATTAATCTCTAAGTCTTATTCTGACAGACTCTTCATGTGCTGTCAAACCTTCCGTATTTGCGATCATTGCACACGCACCACCGATCTCCAGCATCCCCTCTTTACTCATAGAGATAATAGAAGATTTCTTCAAAAAGTGTTCCACACTTAAAGGTGAATAGAATTTTGCAGTTCCGCCTGTAGGCAGTGTATGGTTCGGCCCTGCGACATAGTCGCCTATCGGTTCAGGTGTATTTTCACCCAGGAAGATAGCCCCTGCATGTTTGATCTTGTCCAGTAAAGACATAGGATCATTCGTGATCACTTCCAAGTGCTCAGGCGCGATCTCATTCATCAGTTCGATCGCTTCATCCATATCTTGGGTCACGATAATCGCACCTCTCTCCTCAATAGACTTACGTGCGATCTCTTCTCTGGAAAGTGTACCAAGGAACTCTTCTACCTTGTCACTGACTCTGTTCGCCAATTCTCCATCCGTTGTGATGAGGATAGAACTTGCCATTTCATCATGCTCAGCCTGAGAAAGAAGGTCAATGGCAATATAATCTTCTCTTGCACTCTCATCTGCAAGTATCCCTATCTCAGAAGGACCTGCGATCATGTCTATATTGACTTCGCCATAGACCAGTTTTTTCGCGGTCGCTACGAAAATGTTTCCAGGACCGGTAATAACATCTACTTTGGGAATGGTCTCTGTTCCATAGGCCATCGCACCGATGGCAGAAGCACCACCGACTTTAAAGACCTTTGTCACTTTACAAAGGTGACAGGCAGCCAATAAAAGTTCATTGATCTCATCATCCGGTGTAGGCGTACATACAACGATCTCATCCACACCGGCTACTTGTGCAGGGATCACATTCATCAGCAATGAACTTGGATAGGCTGCTTTTCCACCAGGAATGTAAAGTCCTGCTCTATCTACAGCAGTGACCTTTTGTCCAAGGATCGTCCCATTGGCTTCTTTGTCCATCCATGTTTTTGGCATCAGTTTCTGGTGGTAGCTTTCTATACGGTCATAGGCAAGGTGCAGTGCATCACGCAGGTCTGGGTCAATCGCATCATAGGCTTTTGCCATCTCTTCTGTAGAAACCAACAGTGCCTCGTCATTTGCCGGTGTCCATCTGTCAAACTTCGCTATCTGACTTTTCACTGCACTGTTACCTTGGGTTTGTATCTCTTTAAGTAACCCAGATACGATGTCTGTCACACCCTCTATGTCCATTTTACCACGCTGGAGCAATTCATCAAAATTTGCGTCAAATGTATCGTCACTACTGTAAAATATTTTCACAATATATCCTTATATTTTCGTTCATATCTCGGGAGCATACTCTCATTACCTAACACACCGCCTTGATGGATGTAGAGTGTAGGGATAGAAAAAACCTCAGGATGGTCAAGTAAAACCCTCCATCCAAGGGGGTCATAGAGGAGGTCAAACTCCACTCCCGTTTGTTGTTGTAATTTTAGCCAAATTTTATAGTTTTCTTTATAAAGTTTGGCAAAATGGTGTTTTTTCTCCAAACTCAAGATCGCCGGATGATGCCTTTCATCCTCCTCTAACGCTAAAAACTGTTTTTTAAGATAATGTGCATCTCCTACACAGGCTGTCGTATATACCCTGTTTCCAGGAAGATATTTTTGTAAAAAAAGTGCCGTAGTACCGGTACCTGAGGGTAAAAATATATTTAAATCCGTGACATTATTCTCTTCTTGCCATGATACGATCTCTTCAGCCAATGCCTGTAGTCCAAACGCTGCCTCTTTTTGTCGTCCACCCTCCTCTATAAAAAGCACACTCTTAGAATAAGTAGAAGAAAGGCTCTCTTTTTCGATGAGCTTCATACCATTATCCAATGCAGCCTTATAGTTACCATGAGGGTGTGCTTTCAGGTAGTCAGAGATATGATCCACTGCATACTCAAACTCCCATCCCTTCATCTTGGCCAATACAGAGAGTGAGTACATGGCATTGGATTGTGCAGAACCATAAGAGAGAAGTTTAGTGACATCGGGAAAATCGTGTTGAAGGAAATAGTAAAATTTTCGTGCTTTGTTGCCGGAGAAATCAGCGTCTATCAAGTCATCCCGTTTCAGATAAAAATGGTGATCGTCAACAGTGATCGATTGGATAGGAGAGGGAAAATGTAAGGTTTTCATTGGTAGATTCCCGGGAAGACCCCCGGGATAATGAACTGTGTATTAGTTTCTATTTAAGCAGTTAAGGTCATCAAATGCTCTCTCAAGTCTTACAACCGTTGACTCTTCAGCAGCACGTAACCATTTTCTCGGATCATAATACTTTTTGTTCGGTTTATCTTCACCCTCCGGGTTACCGATTTGTCCCTGCAGGTAGTCATGGTACTTCGCAACATAGTTACGTACACCATCCCAGAATGACCACGGGGTATCTGTATCGATATTCATTTTGACCACACCGTAACTGATCGCTTCTCTGATGTCTGAAAGTTCAGAACCTGAACCGCCATGGAAGACGAAATTCACAGGTTTTTTGGCTGTAT
>JBNLDB010000137.1:0-4428 GCA_050304115.1 Sulfurovum sp.
CATTTCTGAATACATAGCTCTATCGGCATCGCTCATAGCGAACTGTTCACCGGCATTTACCGTTACAGTTGCCATAGCTGTCAAAAGAGCTAATGGTAATATGACTCTTTTCATTGCTTATCCTTTTGGTTTAAGTTTTTTACTCTTAGAGTTTTTCTCACCCGTATTATCTGTATAATCAACTGTGATCGTACCTTTACCAGGTACTTTGAGGTTCACTGAAAAATAAGGGTTTGTTGAAACAGTTTCCCACACTTTCATCGTTGTAAATGGCTTACCATCTAAAGAGAAAGTAATATTATCTATAAAGTGTGCTGGAATGATCTCTCCAGTTTTTTTATCTTTTTGTAATCCTGTATCCATCGGGTGAATTACAATAAAATCAACTTTTACTGTATCTCCCACTTTAAACTTTTTAGGTTTAATTTTTATCATTGACTTTCTTTCTGCCATCTGTTTTCCTTTGTTATTATTATCGTACTTTCTAAAGAAGGGTCATACCGTTCTTTTATTCCTCAAGCTTTAAATTTCTATGCTTAAAACATCTCTTTATAATGAGATCAACCACATCCACCGATCGTAACTTTAACACTTTTCGCTGACTTTATAAATGTACCGTCACTAAGCTCTACCAGAGCAACCACATCTTGTGTTCCACCCAGTTTGATTCTTGTTGCGAAATATCCTTTTCCATTTAACGGTGTAAGCATAACATCTGCACATCTTGCATTACCATTTTTAGTACTCAATACATGGATCGCTTTTACATAATTGCTCTCTTCCATAGGATGATCTACATCGACTTTTACAGGAACAACGGCACCATTTTCTGCAATTTCAGGTACAGTTAAATTCACTTTATCACTGTCTGCTACCGCTTTCCCGCCTGTGATCGCTGCTACAGCAGCATCATAACTCAATACATTTCCACCTTTTGGTGCTTCTTTCGCCAATAATGCCGAAGGTGACACTGTCGCTGCTACAGCTGATGCTGCACAGATACTTTTTATAAAATTTCTTCTTTCCATTCTTTAGTTCCTTTTACTTTTTCTTTTTTTCTGATACGACGTACGCGGTGTAATCACAAATCTCTTGCTCAGTAAAGAGTCCTGTTGTAAGATTCACTGTCATGTGTGTATTTGGATTGTCCACTCTAGGATCTGCAATTTTCTGATAGACAAACTGTGCATCTCTCACTTTTGTATCTAGAAACATTTCCTTATATCCTGTGAGACTAGGACCGATGTTTCCTGCACCTTTTGCACCTTCAATGTCATGACATGCTACACAGTTACCATACTGTTTAGGCGATTTCGTCACTTTACCGTCCTTACCTTTTTTCTCAATAGACTTAGCCAATCCAGCTGGTAGCTCACCCTTGGCTTTTGCTCCGTTGAGATTATGGAACATAAATTTCCCTCTAGCAATTGCCTGAGCATCTGTAAGATCACAGCTCTTTGGCATTGTATACGTTTTAGCCGCAGGGAATAGATCGTTCTCTATTATCTTTGTTGCATCTGGCATATCATATGCTTTTGTCAAGTCCACAGCGCATAGTGATGCTGAAGCTGATAAAAACAATGTTGCATAAGCAAAACATTTGATTTTTGTATGCATTCATACTCCTTTTTATTTGTTTTCGAGAAGCATCATAACTAAGAAGTGTAAAGATAATGTAAATTTTATATAAATATTTTTATTCTCTTTTCTAATAAAAAAATATTATTATTTGGACTAATATTTTGTATAAGTATAGTTTTAAAAATGTGGCTTAAATAAAGTGCTGAGAAAAGATCAAGGCATACACAGGCTAAGCTGTCTATGCTCTACTTAAGAAGGTCTACATGACTTTGATGTAGGCATATCCTTTGCGCTGAAGATCAATGACTTTAATGATCCCTGATGGCGTAAATTCTACATAATCCTCCATCTGTTCAGCTTTCACATTTCTCTTTTTCATGGTATTCTCGCATGCGATTATTTTCATATTCTTACCTGTCTTCATATGTAGATTCTTTATGCGTCCCAAAGTACCATTCTTTTCAGGTCCGCCACGATCTATATAAGGCTTTCGCTCAAATTTAGTACCTTTAAAGTCTTTCATCACATATTGAAGACAGGGACCAAAGGCTACGATATCGATCTTATACGCTTGTGATCTATTCTGATAATTTTTTACAACATTGTTCAATGTATTGAGCATCATATGCATTCGGGTTATATCCGAAAAATCACATTGATAGACGATCTTTATTACATCGTCTTTTTTCTCTTCTTTAGCCAATACTGGTGAAATAACTGTCATCATAAGTGCCATAAGGGCACATAGGTATTTTTTAAACTTCATACTTTATCCTTTCTTAAAATGCTATCGTGATCTGGAGAGCAAGCCGATCACCCATATGATCCAACACCTCTTGTGCCTTAGCAAATCCAGGTGCTGATCCATCTTTCATACTATAATTCAAGTCAATGCGTGTTGGGCCTCTGTAGCGATATGAAGCACCCAGTGTGGTTGTTTTAAACTTACGTTCATTTTTTATAGTATTGGTTAAACGGTTACAATAGTCATAACGTCCGAACACTTCGAACTTTTTGGGTATGATCTCATACTGTAGGTTCACATAACCGCCATCTGCCTTATTTTCATTGCCTGTTGCAAACTGAAATTGCCAGTTTTCTGCAGCAGGATCATCATCTGTATCGGTGGGACCGGTAAATATCATCCCTTTTGCTTTCATATATTCCGCTTCGAAACGTATGCCGTTACGATAATAGGTCATACCCACACCGTAACGCTTACGATCAAATTCCATCTCTTTCGTTACCTCATCTACCGTAGCATTCAATGTACGTTTCCCGCTCTGTCCCCATACGTAGAACTTCATTGCTTCTGTATAGTATCCTTTACCCTTACCAAATGATTTTTCGGCTGCAAGATATCCATAGTGTGTTGCCTGCTTGTTGGAACTGCTATGTGAAATACCTGTGCCGTTACCGTACATATAGGCATAACTCCATGTCCAGTTATCCTGAAGTTTGAAGGTATCAAATATCTGTACCCCTGTATCTCTAAATGCTGCGATAGGTTTATCTATACTTGTACTTGTGTATTGCGTAAAAGCTTCGCCAAGGGGATTCTGTACAGCGCCCACATGCGTGATCTGCCGTTCAAGAAGCTGCTGCAGTGTCATAGTGGTAAATTCTATGTATGGGGAGACAAATACCGCTTGTAGTCCCTCTTCGCTTCCGGGTGTCTTAAACATCCCCATACGGATCTTGGCTCCGTGTATATGTTTGAGTGTTACGGATGCATCCGTAAGATGATAGGTAGACACGTCATGCCCGGCAGGATTATTGATGGCACTGTTCCCAAACTCTGCCATCAAGAAATAGTTGACAAGGTTCTCACTGTCAGCCATCCCCCTTACAGCCAGTCTTGCTCTAAACAGATTAAATCCTGACTGCTCTTCCAGGTTTGGATTCAGTAATGAAAATGGCGTTTTATTGAGCCCGTCATTAGGAGCGGCATCAGGAGGTGTTACGAACAGGTCCCCAAAATCTTTTTTGTAATTGGCTTGGATAAATCCCCACAGTTTAGGCATCCTACTACTGTTTAGTTGATTCACTCCTTTGGATACTACCATATCGGGTTCTGTACCTTGAAGCATCAGCCAGTTGGCTGCTTGTACTTTCATCCCACCCAAAAAGAGTACTGCAGCCAAAGAATATTTCAAGATAGATCGTTTTGTAACACTTGTTTTTCTTTGCATCATTTTCTCTCCTTTTACATGTGAAAGAGATATCGTAGCAGTCAAGTGCGTAACTCTATAGAGCATTATATTATAAATTTAATTTATTTAAAACTATATTTTTTTATGATAAGAAGGTGACTAAAAAGTATAGCGGAACCTTGCACCCTCTCCCAATGCAGATTTTATTTCCAGAAGGATATGTTCTTCATCTATAATTTTTTTGACGATATTCAACCCTATGCCAAAACCACCTTTGGCTTCATTCTCTCTGTAGTATCGTGAAAATATTTTATTGGTATCCTTGATACCGACACCGTGATCTTGAACTTCAAAGACTATATGGTCATCCTTCTTATATACACTGATCTCAACATCACTATTGTCATTACTGTATTTGATAGCATTGGAGATCGTGTTGTCAACGATACGCTGCAGTTTCGTTTTTGAAAAAGTATGTGTAAGTCCCGAAAGGATATTCGTATGGAGTTGTATCTGCTTAAGATTTGCAATTTCTTGAAAGTAATCCACTCTATTTTGGATAAATTCACCAAAGTCCAAGTCGCTTTTTTTATACTTGACCCTGCCCTCTTTTACAAGATAATCCATATCATTGTAAATCGTAGCCAGTGTTTTGGCTGCAGACTTCATACGCAACAGATATTTATTTTCACCA
>JBNLDB010000138.1:0-4413 GCA_050304115.1 Sulfurovum sp.
TTGCTCTCCTTTAAACTTTGTATACACATTCAATACTTTTGCATGGGTATAATAAAAAGGTTTTGCAATGAAATCTTGATAGGATTGATATTCAAAAAAGAGCCGGATCCCTATCACCAATAAAAAAAAGAGTACCACCCCAATAAATGTTCTTTTTTCTGGGAAGAGTTTTGGTTTTTCTAATTGCACAAGTATGCCTTTTTAGTAAGCGTAGATCAATTCTACGCCATGTGAGGCACTTATGCCAAGTCGTACAAGCGTGCAATGAGCGCATCGTAAAATGCTATTGTATCCTAGATAGTCGGTAACTCTATATTTCCTGTGTTCATAGGGATATCAGCATCTTCATACTCAATCTCAAAGGCCGGTCCTGTTGGCGCATCGACAAAACGGGTAAAGTTCTTTTGGAAAATAAGATTGACCGTCCCAGTCGGGCCATTTCTCTGTTTCCCTATGATGATCTCTGCATCTTCTTCAGGTTTTTTTCTAAACTCGGAGGTATACTCTTTACCCTCCGCTTTGGCTTTCATCTCTTTCTCTTTCTCTTGTGCCTCACGGTAGACATCATCACGATAGACAAAAAGGATGATATCTGCATCCTGTTCTATCGCTCCTGACTCACGGAGGTCAGAGAGCATCGGACGCTTGTTGTCTCTACTCTCTACGCCACGGTTCAGCTGGGAAAGTGCCAAAATAGGTATCTGAAGCTCTCTGGCCAACTGCTTGAGCCCTCTTGATATCTCAGAGACTTCCTGCTGTCTTCCTTCTCTACCTTCACCACTCATCAATTGCAGGTAGTCTATGATCGCTACAGAGATCTCTGGGTGTTGTGCTTTGAGTTTACGGAGTTTACTGCGCACATGGTGGATGGTCGCATATCCACCATCATCTACAAAGAGTTTTTTCGAAGCGATATCCTGTGTTGCAGCTGCAAGATCACTCCACTGCTCATCTTTAAGGTCACCTACCCTCAGTGCCTGAAGCGGTATGGAGGTTTTGGCAGAAAGCATTCTCAACATGAGCTGCTCTGCGGGCATTTCCAGTGAGAAAAAAGCCACCCCTTCATTACGTTCTATTGCTTTAAGTGCCATGTTTAGTACAAAGGCTGTTTTACCCATAGCAGGACGTGCAGCGATGATCACCAGATCCCCTTTACCAAATCCGGATGTTCTGTCATTCAGGTTTCTAAACCCGGTATCTGTACCGATCAATTTAGAGTTCCCTAGTGCTTTGAGACGCTCTATCTCTCCCATCATAGATAAAGTGATCTCTTTGGATTCTCTAAAGTCATCTGATGTTGAATTCTGTGTGATCTCATAAAGCTTTTTCTCTACCAGGTTCATCACCTCTTCCGCAGGGAGATCATCTTCTATGGTAACCTTTTTGATCTCTGTGGCAAGTGTGGCCAAAGCCCTTTTGCTGGATTTTGCCTTGATCTCTTTAAGATACGCCGATGTATTGGTAATAGGGTTTGCCGAAAGCAGGTCCAGCATAGCGACTTCATCAAACTTGCCCATAGCATTGAGTTTTGAGCGCAAAAACTCATCATCCAATGGTTTCTCTTCGACACTGAGCTCTTCCATTGCAGCAAAAACATGCTGATGGAAAGGCAGGTAGAAGTCATGAGGCTTCAGCTTGGCCGCGATCTCTTCATAGGTTTCAGGATCAAAAATAATTGCAGAGAGTACTGCTCTTTCAATGTTTAAGTTGTACATATTTTCCATTATTTGTTATCCTCTGCGAATTTCTCTACCTCTTGCACAAAACGCTCAACCAACTCTCCTTCAGGGAGTCTTGCCACCACTTCACCTTTGAGCATGACCAGACCCGAACCCTTACCATAGGCTATAGCCACATCCGCATGTTTGGCTTCACCAATGGCATTGACCACGCAGCCCATCACGGAAACATCCATAGGTGTCTTGATGTGTGCCGTTCGTCTTTCTACTTCGGCTACCGCACTCACAAGATCTGCCTCTATTCGTCCGCAGGTCGGACAGGAGATAATATTCAGTCCCTCTTTCATCCTGCCGCTGTCTTTGAGTATGGCTTTTCCTACTTTGATCTCTTCTTCCAGCTCTCCAGTAATGGAAACACGCATCGTATCTCCTATCCCGTCAAGCAGTAATGCCCCCAGACCTATAGCGGACTTGATAGTCGCATGAAACACTGTTCCGGCTTCTGTCACACCCAGGTGAAAAGGGTATTCATTTCTGGGGCGTAACATTCTGTAGGCATCCACGGTTCTTTCTACATCTGAAGCTTTCAGTGACACTTTGATATCTGTAAATCCCAGATCTTCCAAAAATTTGATGTTGTACTCCGCAGACGCGACCATACCCTCTGCTGTTGCACCATATTTCAGGTCAAACTCCTTTTCCAATGAACCCGCATTCACCCCTATACGGATAGGCAGGTTTCTATCCTGGCACGCTTTGACGATCTCTTTGATACGTGATTTCTCGCCGATATTTCCAGGGTTCAGACGTATACAATCAACCCATTTTGCCGCTTCCAGTGCAAGCTTATAGTTAAAATGGATATCCGCGATGAGGGGCAAAGAGATCTGTTCTTTGATGGCTTTAAGTGCAAGCGCATCCTGCATTTCAGGTACCGCTACACGTACCATGTCCGCCCCGGCAAAATGCAGACGGTTTATCTGCTCCACTGTGGCTGCAACGTTGTGGGTATCACTGTATGTCATAGACTGCACAGAGATAGGGGCATCCCCGCCTACAGCAACATCACCTACATAAATTTTTTTTGTTTTGACTCTTTCTTTCACGGTTTGCCTTTTGAATAATTCTCTAATTTTACCCAAACAACCTACAACGGATATTAAGCGAAATCAACAGGGTCGAAATCTATCTCTATCTCTCTACAATCTACACTGTGTAAAGCCTTAAGCAGAGGGACTCTGTGCTTGGCCCTGAGTAATATGTGAAACCTGAATTTGTTGGCTATTTTCTCTACCGGTGCTTTGCCATGTCCCACTATCTCCACCTCTTCAAATGCTTTGAGTTTGGTCACAGTATCCAGTGTGATCTTGCTTGCTTTGCTCTCATCCTTATGTGCGATGAGTATACGTGCCAGTGAAGCAAAAGGTGGGTACTCAGCCATCTCCAAAAATGCCAGCTCATCTTCGATGAAAAGTTCATAATCAGCCAAATAGGTTTGAAAAAATTCCGGATCACCCGTCTGTACGATGATCTGTGCTGCTTTTGCCCGCCCGCTTCGTCCTGCGATCTGAAAGAGCAGGGACATAGCTCTCTCACGTGCCCTGTAATCTGCCAGTCCCAAAATGTAATCAAGCCCCATAATAATGCTCAGGGTGATATTGGCATAATCATGACCTTTACTGAGCATCTGTGTACCCAGAAGCAATTGACTCTCTCCACTCTCAAAACGTTTCAACGCTTCTTTGAGCTTCTTGGCAGTCGTGATACTGTCTTTATCGAACTGTTCTATCTGTATTCCTTCCACAGACTCAGAGATCACTTCTATGGCTTCTACGGTTCCCATACGTTCACTTTTAAGTGGCGTATGACCACAGTGGGTACAGGTATCCCGTATTGGTTCCGTATAGTTACAGTAGTGACATTTTAAATGTCTGTGTTTTCTGTGCAACGCCATCCCTACCGAACAGAAAGGGCAAAGATGTGTCTTACCACAACTTTCACAGTAGAGATACTTGAAATTCCCACGGGTAGGAAGGAACAACAGTGACTGGTCCCCTGCTTTATAGTGGGTATGTATAGCATTCAACATCGCATTGTTGATAGAGTCACCTGAGATGAACTGATACTTCTTTTCTGTTTGCACATAGGGTCTATCCAGCTTGACCACATCATATTTATAGTACGAGCTCATAGAGGGTGTCGCAGAGGCCAATACCACTTTCGCACCCAATTTACTCCCCATCAACACGGCCACATCACGTGCATGGTAACGGGGTCTGGTCATCGCTTTATAGCTGTCATCATGCTCTTCATCCACAATGATGAGCCCAAGGTTAGACAATGGCACAAAAAGTGCAGAACGCGCTCCCGCAACAATGTGTATCTCTCCTCTTTCTATGCCTCCCAGAATGGACTCTTTTTTCTTCTTGGTAAGCTTGGAATGCCACATCGCCACACTCTCGCCAAAATAGACCTTGAGACGCTTTTCCATTTGCGGTGTGAGCGAAATTTCCGGCATCAGAAAGATAGAAGTTTTACCCTCTTCCAACATTTTTGCCATCAGCGAAATGAAGATCTCTGTTTTTCCCGAACCCGTAACACCAAAAAGAAGTGCTTTATCCTTTTCCAAAATCTGATCATAGGCTTTTTGTTGGGTGTCACTTAATTTCGGAAGCATATTTCTTTCTATTTTCTTAGGGGATAAGTCAATCAAAAAAGTATTTTTAAATGGAAT
>JBNLDB010000139.1:0-4364 GCA_050304115.1 Sulfurovum sp.
GAACTGTCTGAAGATATGGGCTTAGGCGTTTTGTATGAGGTAGGGTCAATGAGCTCTTGACACTACTTATAGCCTCTCATATTATAAGTATTCGATCTCTCCCAGTCTGGTGAAAAATACTTTATTGAATTCTTTCTCTCGTCTAATGTCAATGTATTTTTCTACCATGGTAAAAATAATTTCCTGGATCGTGTATAATGTCGTTTTGATCTCTGCTTCTACACAGTAACTGGATTTACCGCCATGCATACGTACATTGGACATAAGGATCTCTGCAAACTGTTCTCCACCGTCCATGTCAGTAGATTGGCAAAGAAGTACATAGATATTGTTGGTTTTATCGATCTCATACAAAATATCCGTTTGACGCTTCCACTTATCAATGAGGTTTTCCAGCTTAAGATCATCGGATGAAAATAGGATCATCGTAAAGGACAACTCCTCTTTCCGATCCATAAGATAATAAAGAAATTCCAGGGTACTTCTTAATTTATCCATCATTTTTTGTGCTAATTTAATTTCATCTTCATGAAATGACAGGTCATTTTTATTTCTTCTTTCAAATGTAAGCATACGATACCTTTCACATTAAGATAATAAAACCGCATTATTTCCAATTATAACGAATTTATATAAAAATTATACCACACAATACACTCAGATATCATCACTCTTTCGCTATAATATCTGCATGAAAAAGATCACACTAATATTTTTACTATCAACCACTTATATATTTTCTAATATTAACGCCGTAGTCAGCATCCTACCAGAACTGACATTTCTCAAGGCTATAGGCGGTGACAAGGTGAATGTCTCACTTATGGTGGAGCCTGGCAACTCTCCACACACCTATGAGCCAAAACCTTCACAAATGGTAGAGATCGCAAAAGCACACCTCTACTTTGCCATCGATGTGGAATTCGAAGATGTTTGGCTGCCTAAATTTAAAGACCTGAACCCCAAAATGCACATCATTGATCTTGCAGACAACATCACCAAAATAGAGATAGAAGCCAAACATGAAGAGGATACTCACGAAGAAGATATATACGATCATCACACTGAACACAAACATGAAGGTAAAGACCCGCATATTTGGACAGCCCCTGCCAATGTTAAGATCATCGCCCAGAATATTTATCATGCGCTAACTCAAGAAGACCCTGCAAACAGAGACTACTATAAAAAGAACCTTGATCGTTTTTTGGCCTCAGTTGATACAACGGATAGAGAGATCAGAGAGATCCTCTCTTCTTTGAAAGATGGCGAAAAATTTATGGTGTTCCACCCTTCCTGGGGCTACTTTGCACAAGCCTATCATCTGAAACAAATAGCTGTAGAGGTAGAAGGTAAAGAGCCCAAACCCAAAGAACTGATACACCTGCTCCAAGAGGCAAAAGAGGAGAAGGTCAAAGCGATCTTTACCCAACCGGAGTTTTCAGATACAGTAGCCAAGATCATTGCCAAAGAGTTGCAGATCCCTGTCGTGAAGGTATCACCCCTGACAGCGAACTGGTCTGAAAACCTCATAAATATCGCCAAAGCGATCGCAGGTAAGTATTAAGATGTCGATCATCGATATAAAAGATGTTTCATTTGCCTATGACAAGCAGATGATCCTTGAGAACATCAACCTGAGTGTGGAAGACAAAGATTTCTTAGCCATTATTGGACCAAATGGTGGAGGCAAGTCTACCCTGCTCAAACTCATTTTGGGTATCCTTAAACCCAAAAAAGGTTCTATCTCGGTCTTGGGTAAAATACCTTCAAAGAGTCTTACACAAATAGGTTATGTTCCCCAAAACACCAATGTAAATACGGACTTTCCTATCAAGGTCATTGAAGTGGTCATGATGGGGCATGTGGGAGGTAAAAGACCTCTCTTTGGTTACGGTAAAGAGGAAGTACTCTGTGCGATGGGTGCCCTGGCCCAAGTGGGTATGGAAAACTTTGCCCAAACGAAGATAGGGGCACTCTCCGGCGGACAGCGTCAGAGAGTGATGATAGCCCGTGCCCTCTGTGCACACCCAAAAATCCTTATATTGGATGAGCCGACATCAAGCATAGATATCTCAGGACAAAAAGAGATCTATGAATTGATCAAAAAACTGAATGAAAACATTACCATACTGGTAGTGAGCCATGATATCTCTGTCATCTTAGAGTATGCGAACAAGGCAGCACATGTCAATAAAGGCCTCTCCTATCACGACATATCAGACAAAACAAAAACGTTCCATACCCATGGCGATGAGGACCATTTCTGTGAAGTTGAACTGCTACAGTTGTTAGGCAGTGAAAACTGTGATACCTGTGTGCCTGAACCGACACCAAAATGGAGAACATCAAAATGATAGAAGCGCTCCAGTTTGAATTTATGCAGCATGCACTTTTAGCAGGCTTACTCGTAAGTTTTGCTGCCGGCATCATCGGATCGCTCATCGTAGTGAATCGTATGGTATTTTTGGCAGGGGGTATTGCACATACTTCTTATGGAGGCATCGGTCTTGCTGTATATTTCGGATTGCCTATTTTTCTGGGGGCATCCTTCTTTTCCGTAGGTGCTGCCCTGCTTATCGCCGGACTCACACTGAAAAAACGTCACCGTATGGATACCTTTATCGGGCTGATATGGGCGGTTGGTATGGCGATCGGTGTGATATTTGTTGACCTTACACCCGGGTATAATGTTGATCTCATGAGCTATCTTTTTGGTTCCATTCTGGCCGTAAGTTCTGAAGACCTTTATTTCATGGGTGCTTTACTCGCACTGATACTTTTAATCATAACATTCTGGTACAGAGATATCCTTGCAGTTTCCTATGACAGTGAATATGCCGGTCTACGTGATGTCAATGTCAGGTTTTTCTACACACTCATACTGATACTCTCGGCACTTACTGTCGTCATCGCTATTAAAGTCGTAGGGCTTATCCTGGTCATAGCGATGCTTACAATCCCTGTATATATCGCAGAAAAGCTTTCAAACTCTCTTTTTTCTATGATGTTCCTCTCTGGGGCCATTGCGACACTCTTTACACTTTTGGGATTATGGTTCTCCTACACTTACAACCTGACTTCAGGTGCTTCTATTATTCTCGTATCTGCCATTTCTTTAGGTGCTTTTTTACTTTTTCATAAAGGAAAATAAGGTGTTTAAAGTAGTCAATCTGGCTTTTTTACTGCTTCTGTGTTTAACTGCATGCTCACCCCGTATAGGTGTGGGCGTAGGAGGAGTTGTGGCCTCATCTGACGGTATCGCTGCTTCAGAAGTCGTTGCAGACACGCATAGCGGTGTCCATGGAAGTATTTCCATGGATACAGATGTAGGACTTTAAAATTTTTATCATCCCAGAGATGCATCATACAATATGTTTCTCTTTAAGAGATGCTCTAGACCGATAATACGATTCAAATGCCTCACTATCCAGGGCTTCTGAATAATAATACCCTTGTATCATATCACACCCTGCTTCTTTCAGATACTCGACCTGATAGGCTTCTTCCACACCTTCGGCTATGATCTTTACACCTATGGCATGAGAAAGATTAATGATAGCATTGAGCAAATGGACAGGTTTTTTGTCCGGTGTGATCTCATCGATGAAACTTTTATCGATCTTTATCGAAGAGATAGGTGTATCTTTCAAATAACTCAATGAAGAATATCCAGTACCAAAATCATCCAAACGGAACTGAATACCATCATGCTTCATTTTATTTAACACTTCCATTGTTGTTTCTCTATACTCCATCAATGTATATTCGGTGATCTCTAAACTTATTTTTTCGATATCGGTATCATATTTTTTGATGATCTCATGCATGGTATGATAGAAATCTGACGCATGCATATGTTTCACAGAGAGGTTAACGGACATATTTAGATCAATGCCCCTATTCTGCCACTCTTTTTGCTGTTTACACGCTTTGTCAAATACCCATATTCCCACCTCTTTCACACAGCAACCCTTTTCAATAAAAGGAATAAATGCAGTGGGTAAGATGGTTCCTTTGTCTGGATGTTCCAGACGTATCAGAGCCTCTGCAGCGACAACCTTTCCACTGTTGATATCGATAATAGGCTGATAGTTCAATTCAAATTCATTGTGTTCCAGTGCATGCCTGATCTCTTTTTCAAGTTTGAGTTCGGCTTCAATTTTATTTTCTAGTTCTTTGGAGAAGAACACGACCCTGTTACGTCCTTCATGTTTTGCCTGATACATCGCTGCGTCCGCATTACGTAACAGTTGATCCACGTCTGCCGCATCGTCCGGATAGAGAGATATACCCAGGCTGCCGGTTGGATACAGATCGTGCCCGTCCACATGGATTGGCTCACGGAAGGTATCCAGTAGTTT
>JBNLDB010000140.1:0-4347 GCA_050304115.1 Sulfurovum sp.
TATTAATCCCCTATTTTAGAGAGATGTTACACCGCACCCCATTTCTGTATCAACAGTTGTGATATAATGCATACTTGAAATTTTTACAGTAGAGTATCCGCACATATCTAAACATCAAAAAGGATGGGATCTGATGCGTATATGTACTGTATGACTTGAGAAGTCAAAGGAGATGGATGATGTTTAGTGCTATAGGAAAAGTGATCAAATGGATCGGTCAACACTTTTTGGGAATGCTTTTTTTACTCATTGTATTGCTTGTATTTATGCCCAGTTCAACGACCGAATTAAAACCTGCCAACTTGCAGGAGATACAACTCTCAGGACCCATCATGGATGCAGATATCATACTTAAAGAGATTGAAGAGGTACAAAAAGACCCTAAGATCAAAGGTGTACTGCTCAACGTCAATTCCCCCGGCGGTGCAGTCCCACCTTCTATTGAGATCGCCTATGCGATCAAAGCGTTAAAGGAGCATAAACCCGTGGTTGCATATGCTTCGGGTATAATGGCTAGCGGCAGTTATTATGCCTCTATCTATGCAAATACCATTATTGCCAATCCAGGTTCAATCGTAGGCTCTATCGGGGTGATTATGGAGAGTGCGAATATAGAAGAGCTGATGGATACGATCGGAGTGAAAACGCAGATCGTCAAAGAAGGGACTTATAAAGAGGCGGGTACACCGACAAGAGAATGGACGGCTGAAGAACGTGCTGAACTCGAAAGACTTACTAAAGACACCTATGAGCTTTTCATTCATGATGTCGCGGATGCAAGAGGCTTGGATATCAAGAATTCTAAAGCCTATGCAGATGCCCATATATTTTCAGCCAAAAGAGCCAAAGATGCTGGGCTCATCGACCATGTCGGAGTAAAAAGCCAAGCCAAAGCAGAAGTAGAAAAACTTGCCAATGTCACGGACCCAAGATGGAAAGAGAAAGATAAACTTGAGAGCTTTATGGAACAGTTTGCCACGAAAGGCATGATGCAGTTACAAAACTATTTTTACGGTTTGAAAGCATCCTTCTGACTACTCTACGTCAAAGAAAACTTTTTTCTTACCAAAGTCCAAACTGACCCTGCCTGAAGAGCGTCTCTTCGGGAACGTTACTTTTAACGTGTTTTGATCCAGAAATGAAGCATTGATACCTCCCCTGGAACGATAACTGTATAGGATATCGTTCTTTGAACTGGGTACCATATAGAGTACAGCAGTTGAGCCTGCCTTGACTGACAATGTCGTCATATTGCCACTCACCCTGTATATCTTCTCTTCTGGTTTGGCAGTTGAGAATCTCCACTCTTTTTTGACTCTAGTCCCATTGGCAACTGCTTCAAATACAGCACTGTATCTTGTGCTAAACTCTAACCTTTTCAGTGGCATCAGTACGAATTCAAGTTCACTCAAACGATGGTTAGGATCACTGCTGTAGTGCAGGATCCTGGTCTCTTTGATCTCTGTTCCCTTTTCATCATACAAGCGAAAAGATTTCAATTTAACATTTGTATAATAGGCAGGATTGAACTGTACAGAAAGAGGGAAACCACTGACCTTATAACCAGGAAGAGGATCTGGGGATTCATTATAGAATGCAGGCCATATACCGGTTTGTTCTGCATAGGGATAGACTATGATCTCGCTGTTTTTACGTCGTACTTTATCTTTGGTTTCCTCAAAAAGTGACTGGGGTACCATCTTGGTACGCTCCTTGCAAACCTCTGTCATATAATAGACCCCATTTGTCAAACTGTAAGATCTTCCACAAAGTGCTGCAAGTCCTGAAGCACCCATATTATAGACATAGGCATGTTTGACTTTTCTTTTTTTCTTGGTAGAAGAGACCCCCGAACCTACCTCATCTATATCAAAATCCAAAAACACAAGACGGTGGTAGATCGCAGAAAAAAGATTGTCTATGGATTTTTTCTGATCTGCGGTATTGATAGAGACATTTTCCATCACGAACGTAGAGGGATACCCTGCTTTTACTACACGCTCTGAGGGTGTTTGCCCCGTATAGCCATAGTTCCCTTTTGTTTCGTAATGTCCGTTTTGCTGATGCTGTATGAGATAGTGGGCATGAGAAGTAGCTGCGTTTTGTAAAGTCTTATTGCGCTTTAGTGTGATAAGACCACTTTTTTTCCTGATAGTATTGAGGTAGGTAAGTCCTGCTTGTCCATTGTTGGCTTCGAGAGAAACCAACAACGAGAGGATCAACAGAGTAAAACGTAACAATGTAGATCTCACGATAGCAACTTACAATGCATTTGCTGCTTGTAAAAAGTCTTCAGCGATGACCTTAGGGTCTTCCAAACCTATGGAGACACGGATCAACCCTTCATGTACGCCCAGGAATCTACGGGTCTCTTCATTGAAATCACTATAGATCGTACTTGTCATATGGAGTGCAAGTGTTCTGTTATCCCCTATATTTGCTGTTTGTATCACATACTTCAGTTTGTTAAGGAAAGTAAACGCCCGCTCTTTTGTTCCACAGTTTATAGTGAGCAAGGGACCGCAACCCTGTGCAAAGTCCGATTTATATCGTGCATGATCAGGGCTTGATGGCAGTGACGGGTGATTTACACTGACTCCCTCTGGCAGTTTCTCATCCAGTAACGCTGCAACCGTTTCAACGCTTTTATTGATCCTCTCTACCCGGAGTGAGAGTGTTTCAAGCCCTACCATTGTCATAAATGAACCAAAAGCATTGGCAGTCATACCAAAATCACGAATCGCACGTTTTTTACAGATAGGTATAAATGCTTTCTCGCCCATCTTCTTCACGATTTTATGTACATCTGCATATTTCGGGTTGAGCAATTTTTCACCCTCTTCTTTGACCGCTCTAAACACAGCGATTCCACCCAGTGCAGCCGAGTGCCCAGACATATTTTTAGTGGAAGAGTGCACAGAGATATCCGCACCCATCTCCAGCGGTCTTACCAGAAGCGGTGTCGCAGTATTGTCTATCATGACCAATGTTTCATATTTGTTACAAAGATCGATAATACGCTGTATATCAGGAAGTGTAAGGCTTGGATTCCCTACAGACTCAAAAAGAACCATCTTGATCCCACGTTGCAGTGCTGCTTCAATGTGTTCAAAGTCATCAACGGTACAAAAACTGTTGGTGATACCGAAACGTGCCAAAGTTTCATTGACCAATGAATAGGTACCGCCAAAGAAGCCGCCGATACAAAGCAATTCATCTCCCGCAGATAAAAAAGCACTACATACCATCGAGATCGCACCCATACCTGAAGAGGTAGCAATGGCACCAAATCCGCCTTCCATCTTCGCTACGATCGCTTCGAGTTTTGCATTGGTCGGATTTCCCACTCTTGCATACAGAGGTTTATTGACCTGGGCAGCAAAGATACCTTCTGCTTCTTCGGCATTTTCATAACCATAGGCAGCAGACGGGGTGATCGTAGGTGCAATAGGTCCTACCTTCGAACCTACACTTTGTACAAGAAAGGTATTGAAATAGTCAAAATCAGTGGTATTGTTCATCTTTGTTCCTATATAGAATAATTTAATATTTGGTTGGCTTTAAGTTGATAGTTCTTCAGTTCCGACAATGGGATCTCGAATACTGCTGAGACTTTTTGTTTAATATCATCCCAAAAAAGTTTAAGTGCCTGACTATCTGTCTGGTAATTATCAGCAAATATATCTGACTCCAAGATAAGTACCACATCTTTAAGTGTGATATCTTTGAGACTCTTTGCAAGTTTATATCCACCATGTGCGCCTTTTATACTGGTAAGAAGTCCCTGCTTTTTAAGTTCTAAAAGTATTTGTTCCAAAAAGTTTTGTGGAATGGATGCATTGGCTGCTATCTCTTTGATCTTCAGGACTTTATCGTCGGGGATGGAACCCAACTCCTGAAGTGCAGCGATTGCATAGATTGTTTTACTGGATATTCCTATCATTTCCTAAGAGACCTTTACCGATTTGTATTGCGTAGTATATCTTACATCCTATACAAAAATCGAATAATGTCTCAAGTAATGCACAAATTAATAAAATAACCGCCAGCATCGTAGCGAATAGTGTAAATCCGGCAAAATAAAAGACGACAATGAACAACGAAGTGACCAACCCCAGATACAGAGCGAACCTCTTAGGTGATTCATCACATAGTTTAGGTGCAACACCCCACCCTCTGAGTACGAACTTACCGATCATCTGGAATGGACTAAAGTTTGATAGACGGAATGCTCTCATCAAAAAATCAAACAGTATGACCCATGCAAAAGAACTCTCCTGCGTGATCAAAAATATAAATGTTAAAAGTGCTACTTGAAAAGAGATCATTCTTACCATATTTGCGTCA
>JBNLDB010000141.1:0-4328 GCA_050304115.1 Sulfurovum sp.
TGTAGTAGCTGCTAAAGCTGTCGGATTCAAGCATAACCTCAGTGATGAGTGGAAAGTCTATGCAAAACAGGTAAAAGCGAACGCAGCAGTCCTTGCAAAAGTGCTTATGGAGAGAGGTTATGATGTGGTATCTGACGGTACGGACAACCACTTGGTACTTCTTTCTTTCCTAAATAAGGATTTCTCTGGTAAAGATGCGGATGCAGCACTGGGTGCAGCAGGTATTACCGTGAACAAAAACACTGTCCCTGGTGAGACAAGAAGTCCGTTTGTGACTTCAGGTGTACGTATCGGTTCTCCTGCGCTGACAAGCAGAGGGATGAAAGAGAAAGAGTTTGAGCTCATCGCAAACAAGATTGCTGATGTACTTGACAATATCAATGACAGTGCACTGCACGCAAAAATCAAAGAAGAGATGAAAGTCCTGGCACAAGATTTTGTGATCTATGACAAACCTATCTATTAAGGTGCAACAATAAAAGTTTTTGATTTAGATCTTTTTGATGACCATTACTACATTAAAAGAAATACGATTGTAGAACAGATACAGTTCAGCAATCGTACCTTTTATGCCAAGTTTGAACGCGTTAATGAACCACTCACAGCTCTGTTGGTTGAACAACACCAAAATAGACAATTTGTTATTGCTGCACCCCTACTGAAAGAGAACCACACCAACTATCTTGTGATCGAATACAAAGGGGATGAGCACAAAAGATTTCATCATCTTATCAGGCACCTCTTTAAAACACTCAATATCACGGATTATCATATCTATCAGGGTAAAGATATTGAACGACTGCAGGTCTTTATCAGAGTGGACTACCTGCCATTGGAAGAGGCAGATGTACAGCTACAGGTACTTTCAAATGCACTCAAAGAAAAAATGACGAAAAAGTGGAAATGTCTGCCTTCCATTACACTGCCGGAAGCCTATAATATCGTCACACTTCCCTATAATAGACTCTAACATTTAAATAATATATATAAATATGATATAATCAATACAAAATTATATCTGGAGAGCCTCCCCCTATGCATGATCACAATCTTGATGACCTGATTATCGATAATATCGAACCTAAAAACAGTAAGACCAAAAGCTTTTTAACCATTATTGCACTCATGATCGTTATATTGATAGTGGCTATTATCCTTACTAAGATACTTCTTAAAACGCCAGATCAAAATAGGCTTGCTTATGAAGAGGATACCACAGAACTGATAGCTCCGGAGCTCCAGTTAAAAGAGACCCCTAAGCCACAAAAATCAGAGGAAGAACCATCCCTTTCGAACGTTACCGAGAGTAAACCCCAGGCACCTGTCGTTGAAACAAAAAAAGAGCGCATTGAACCATCCGCTGTAGTGGTTCAAAAAGAACCTGAACTATCAAATCTGGAAGACCAGGAGGTTGAAGCACCTGTTTCAGAAGCAGGTAAACAAAGCATATCTCAAGAGCCTTCACTCACGATACAGGAGAAAGAGGAGAAAGAGGCAAAAGATGCTGCAGACATCGCCTATTGGAAACAAGTACAAGAGAAGAGAAAGAATGAACAGATCGCCTATGAATCTAAGGAACCTGCAAAACCAACCATAACGGTCAAAGAAGAAGCAGTCAAACCTAAGCCTGTAGTCACGTCTGTAACAAAACCGGCGAAGCCTGTCGCGTCAAAGCCTGTGCCTAAAACGGTCTCTACAGGAAGATACTATGTACAAGTGGGTGCGTATAGACAGCAGCCAAGCAAACGTTTTATGTCGGTCATTCAAAACAACGGGTACAAATATATCATGACAAAACCTAATAGAAGCGGTATTAAAAGATTACTCATAGGACCATATATGGATAGAGAATCTGTGAATCGTGCGCTCATTGAGGTAAGAGACCGTATACATAAACAAGCTTTTATAACGACAAGGTAGATAACCATGCAAAAAACAATACTTTTTGATCAACTCACTCCTGTTGCACTCTATGGGAAAATAAAAGAGATTTTTCCCAATGAAGTCACCATGCTTTTTGAGAGTGTCGTCAATACCAGTGATGGGAACTTCTCTTTTATCACTGTAGGTGCGCAGGAGCGTCTCAGCTATAAAGATAAAACAACCCTCTATACTGACAAGAGTGGTCAACAACAAACATTAAAAGAGGACCCTTTCACTTTTTTAAAAACATATTATAGAGGCGTTGACCAAGCTGCGTATAAAGAAAAAGCATTAGAACTCGGATTCTCATTTGTGGATGGGTTTATCGGTTTTATCGCCTATGATATGGTCAAAGTGTTTGAACCGGTACTCGAAGAGAGTATGGATGAACTGCTCGATCCTCTGGATACGCCTGACCTTGACCTGGTCCGTCCAAAGATCATTATTGCCTACTCACACAAAAGTGCCAAACTCACCATACTGTTGAATGATGACTCGATGAAAGAAGGAGTGAATGCCATTGAAGCCATCCTGACTAACTCGTGTACGCCAATGCCTCTTAAGCCGGTAGAACTTGAGGGTGAAGGGAGTTTCAGTATCGATGAAGAACGTTTTAAATCACTGGTTGTGGAGTCTAAAGAGAATATTCGTTCGGGAGATATCTTCCAGATACTTTTAGCCAACCGATATACACAAAAAGGAAAGATAGACCCACTCAGTTTTTACAGGGTACTGCGCTCGAAAAACCCTTCACCTTATCTTTTCCTGTTGGACTATGAAGATTTCTCTATCTGTGGCTCTTCACCCGAAGTGATGGTACGCCTGACAGAGGGTGAGATACTTCTACGTCCTATCGCCGGAACGCGTAAACGGGGTAAAAATAAAGCACGAGACAAAGAGTTGGAACTTGAGATGCTGAACGACCCTAAGGAGTGTGCAGAACACCTTATGCTTATAGACCTGGGGCGAAATGATGTAGGTCGTGTGGCACAGACAGGTACCGTGAAAGTGACCGATATGATGCGTGTAGAAAAATACTCTCATGTGATGCATATGGTATCGGATGTCGAAGCGATGTTGCAGGAGGATAAAGATATGTTTGACCTCTTTGCCGCTACTTTTACAGCTGGGACCATGACAGGTGCACCTAAAATAGAAGCGATGAAGCTCATCGCACAATATGAAGGGTTAAAACGCGGATTCTACTCCGGTGCTGTCGGTTACTTCTCTTTTGATGGGAACATGGACTCGGCCATTGCCATACGTACTTCACTTATCAAGCCAGACTCTATTACTCTGCAAGCAGGTGCCGGTGTGGTTGCTGATTCAAAACCGGAACTCGAATACCTGGAAGTGAAAAATAAACTGGGTGCACTGCTCTCTACACTGAAAGAGATGGAGACACTCTAAAGATGGGCCGAAACTCTCTATGAAACAGCTCTTTGCCATTTTCGGAAATCCGGTTTCTCACTCCAAATCCCCACTGATGCATAATCTCTCTTTCCAAGGCTTAGAGTTTGACGCCTGTTATGCACGCTATCTCCTTGAAGAAGGGAGCAGGCTCAAAGAGACCTTCTTTGCACTTGGCCTCAAAGGTATCAACATTACCGTACCGCATAAAGAGCATGCCTATGCTGCCTGCGATGTCTTGGACCCTTTTGCCCAAAAAGTGGGTGCGGTCAATACGATCATCGAAAAAGAGGGAAAACTCTATGGATACAATACAGATGCACCTGGTTTTTTAAAGGCCATTTCAGAATTCGAGAATGTCAAAACCGTACTTTTTTTAGGCGCTGGAGGTACAGCCAAATCTACCTCTATCCTCCTCAAAGAGGCTGGCTATGAGGTCACTATCCTGAATAGAAGCGGAGGCAGGCTCGCCTATTTCAAGGAGCATGGATTTGAGACCTATACCTTTGGTGATTTTCATCCAAAACCTTATGACCTGGTGATCAATATGACCTCTGCCGGGCTGGAAGATGACTCACTCCCGGCTCCATCAGAGATACTTGAAGCGGTCATCCCCACGGCAAAAGCCTGTGTAGATGTGATCTATGGGAAAGAGACACCCTTTTTAAAACTCGCAAAACAACAAAACAAACCGACAAAAGATGGATCTGATATGCTGCTCTATCAGGGTATCATCGCTTTTGAGTATTTTACCGAGCATGCTTTTGGCTTTGAAGAGATCAAACCGCATATGCAGAAAGCATTTGTACTCTAGCGCATTCCGTTTGACTTTAATTAACCTTTAGTCATTAAAATAAGAATATAATATAGATACTATATGAGGTAACAGATGATAAATATTTTAATGATTGAAGATGATACAGAGTTTGCAGAATTGCTCTCTGAGTATCTTGCACAATATGACATCAAAGTCACTAATTATGAAGACCCCTATC
>JBNLDB010000142.1:0-4323 GCA_050304115.1 Sulfurovum sp.
TTATTGTAACTCGGCGGTGTGAGTAAAGAGGTCTTTTCTCTGATACCATCGAGCAATCTCTGTACCTCTTCCCCCTGGTAAAGATCCTGATGGAGTACAAAATCAAACAAAGAGAACTCTACCTGGCGTAGAATGCCAAGGGCTGCTTGAAAGTTTTTGGTCTCTTTGATCTTTGCCATCAGATCCTCTGAGATAGGCTCACCTGTTTCATAGTGAAAACCAAAACGTTTTAGGATAGCTGCCTCATACGCAAAGTTCTCCAAAAACTGTGAAGGAAACTCCACCACATCCCATGCGACACCGTTAATACCTGAGACCGAACGCTCTTTACATTTTCCAAAGAGGTGGTGGATCGCATGTCCCATCTCATGAAAGAGCGTGACTACATCATCATGTCTAAGCAAAGAAGGTGTCGTTTGGGTCGTTGGCGAGAAGTTACATACGATGAAGGCAGAAGGAAGGTGTAACTCTCCTTGAGCATCCACATAGTGTGTCTCCCAGTCATTCATCCATGCCCCTCCACGTTTCTCTTTACGTGCTTCAAGGTCAAAGTAGATACGTCCAGCGAGTTTACCTTCTTCGAATATGTCAAAAGGTTTTACACAGGTATGCCAGGTCGGCACCTCTGCAGGCTTGAACGTGACACCGAAAAGTTCTGAGACAATGTATAGTAGTCCCTCCAAAACCTTCTCTTGTTTGAAGTAGGGTTTGGTCATCGTATCATCAAAGTCAAACTTCTCTTTTTTCAGTTTTTCTGAGTAGTAGCCTACATCATATCCTGCAAGATCTTCGATACCATCCACACGTTTAGCATATTCTCGTAACTCTTCAAGTTCTTTTTTCGCTTGAGGCAAGGCAGCATCGGCCAGTTCATTTAAGAATGTGATGACATCATCTTCATGACTTGCATCACGTGTTTCCAATGCATACTCTGCATATGAACTAAAGCCCAGCAGTTGTGACTTTTCATACTTGAGTGCGAGTATCTGGTCTATGACCTCTGCATTTTCTGGTGCTCTGGTCGCATAGGCTTTGGAGAGTTCTTTCCTATACTCACGGTTGGGCCCGTAGGTCATATAGGCCATATAACTAGGAATTTGAAGTGTGAATTTATATACGGTCTTCCCATCGATCTCCTCTTTGGCTGCATCGATGTCGGACTGAGGGATACCTTCTACATCTTTTTCATCTTCGATGATGAGTTCATAGGCATTGGTCGCATCAAGCAGATTTTGTGAAAATTGGTTAGAGAGTTCAGAAAGTTTGAGATTGATCTCTTCCATACGTTTTTTCTTATCTTCGGGGAGATTGACCCCAGAGAGTACAAAACCTCTGATCTCATGTTCCAGCACTTTTTTCGCCTCTTTGGTATCTGCCTCGATAGCCTCTATCTTTTTAAACAGGGCTTCGTTTTGTGCCATTTCAGAACTGAACTTCGAAAGCAAAGGGATAGATGCTTCATAGGCTTTTTGTGTTTCCTCTGAGTTCATCACGGAATTCAGATGAGAAAGTGGGGTGAAGAAAAGCCCCAATTCTTCATCAAGGTCTTGCAGGGGTTTAAGGACCTTCTCATAATTGGTCTCTGCATTTAGAGTGATCTCATTGATCATTACTCTTTGCCGGTTTAAAAGGGTGTCTAAATCTTTGGGAAATTGGTCTAAATTGTCTATTTTGAATTCTTGAAACATGAGTGATTGATCCGTTGTTTTATTTTTTTTGATTGTAACATATTTTGTAAAAGGAGATATTAATTTTTATATGATGCTATGAAATTGCAAATTATTTTACTTTTTTGAATGGTTTGAACAGGATCAAAAGTTTTGGCAAGAGTATTAAATCTGAAGTGAGTGCAGCGATCATCACTACCATGGTTAGTAGACCAAAATAGATGGTCGGTATAAGATTTGAGAACATCAGAATGGAAAAACCTATTACGATCACCAGTGTGGTAAAGTACATCGCATTTCCAATGCTGTTACTTGTTCTATGCATAGTAAAGTAGTATAGATTATCTTTGTCAAATTCAACTTTAAACCGATGAATATAATGTATCGTATCATCGATACCTATCCCCATGGCGATCGCAGCGATGGTAATCGTCATAATGTCCAGAGGAATATGAAGCCACCCCATGAACCCAAAGACAAGAGCGATAGGGATAATATTGACGATCAGAGCAATCAGTGTCAGTTTGATGGATCTGAAAAGTATAAGGAACATCAGGAAAACGATGAGCAGTACAAGACCGACCATTGTGATCTGTGAATGGAATAGGGATTGCAGCATATTATTGTAAAGTACCATGAGGTTTGAGAGCTGTACCGTGGCGACATCACGGTCTATGAGTTGTGTGAGGTCATTTTTGATCTTTTTGAGCAATGCATCCCTGCGTAACACTTCATTAGAGTCTATGATCCGTGTTGCGAACCTTAGCTGGTTATGTTCAATATTGACATAAGGAGTGAGTATCACATCTCTATATTTCTGAGGGAGTTTTTTATAGATCAAAGCGAGATCTATGCTGTCCAACTCTTTGTTATCATTGAGTATCTTCCCCGTAGCTAGAAGCGTGGCAAAAGACTGGACCTCACCTACCTGTGCCAGATCCGTCAGATAGTGATGGACCTTTTTGATGATCTTGATCTTTTCATCCGTAAACCAGTATTGGTCTTGATTCTCTACAGAGGAAAATTCCTCTTCGAAGGAATCTACTTCGTCATACGTCCCTTCTTGGATTGCAGCAGGAGATGAGGAAGTACGATTTGTATCCGATAACGTGAGTATGACATCCAAGGGAGTGGTACCACCCAGCTCCTGATCGATGATACTCATACCTTTGTAGATCTCCGTATCTTTTTTAAAATAGTTAATAAAACTGTTTTCCACAATCAGCTGTGAAGCCCCTGTAACACTGAAAACAATAGAGAAAAAGGTGAGGATATAGATCGCTTTTTTATCATGCAATATGATTTTGGCTGTAAGAGAAGGTATAAAAGCTACAGATCTTTTACGTTTTACTGGAGGTGTTTTTTTCAGTAACATCACCACAGTAGGAAAAACAATAAATGCAATAACAAGTGACATCGAAATCCCTGCACTCATCATCCAACCTAGATTAATGACAGGATAGATATGCGAATAGAGCAGAGAGGAGAATCCTGCGATCGTAGTGAGAATAGCAAAGAAAGTAGGTGTGGCCTTTGTAAGCATCGTATATAAGATAAGTCTTTTAGATGAAGCATGAGGATAGCGTGTTAAAAGTTCTTCATATCTTACTATAAGATGCAAAACGATAGACATGGTAATGATCAGCTGCAGGGCAATAAAGTTCGAAGAGATGACTGTGATCTCCCATCCGAAATATCCAAGACTGCTTGTAATGGCAATGACAGAGAGTGCACAAATCAGAATAGGCAGTATCACCCATCTTGGTTTTTTGAAAACAAAGCCCAGGACAAGGATAATAAGGAGTATCAGGGTACTTCCATAGATCAGTAGATCATTTTTGATAAACTTGACAATATCGTTGGAGATCATTTGTACACCACCTAAAAAGAAGGTGGCATCATCTTGATATTTTGAGATCAGAGAGCGGATCGCATGAATATTTTGATTGTCAATGATACGCTGTGCATCCCTGTGTTCTTTAAATGCCATAGAGACATCGTGAAGTTCCTCTTTTTCTTCCTTTGTAAGAGAAGCGCTATGCTGTTTGTCAAGTAAATGATTTCTCTTTTCCAGAAGTGTAAAGTACTCCGGATCCTGATATAAATGGATGATGATCGAAGAGATCGTAAAATCTTTATTGACAAGGCTGTCCTTATAGAGAGGGCTGGTTAAAAACTCATGCTTTACCATGGATAGATTGATGTCAGGACTTTTCAGTGTTCTTGTTTCATTGATCAGATCATCCACCTCTCTTACAGGGGAGAAGAACAGGGGTACACTGATGAGTGAATCTACAGATTCAACACGAGGCAGTTGCTCCAGATCTTGACTGATACGTGTTAATGTTTGCAGGCTTTTGGGAGAGAGCAGGTCCTGTTTGGGTTTATAGGCAAGAATAAGGAGATCATTGGTCTGGAATCTTTTTGCTACAGTTCTGGAAAATGCCAAATCCTTATCATCATTTAAAAGCAGTGTTTCCGCAGAAGCATCTATCTCTAGTTTTTGAATATTGATGCCAAAAATGAGTATGCTACTGATCAGGATGATCAAAACCGATAGGGGGTATTTGAGTATCAGTTTTTGATAAAGTGTATATAGCATTGATTATCTTCTTATCATCATATAAGGACTTCTGTCTACCAAATGACTTAGAGC
>JBNLDB010000143.1:0-4302 GCA_050304115.1 Sulfurovum sp.
ATTGATGGGTAGTGCGGTCAACGCCGATATGCCAGGCAGTGAAATAATTATCAACCGGCTAAATGAAATACTTGTGATTACAGCGTTACGCAACTGGATGCTTAACGGCATTGAGAAATCATCAAGCTGGATTTATGCATTGCGTGATCAGTTTCTTGGACATTCACTCATACGTATCCATACATCTCCTGAACTTGACTGGAGTGTAGCATCACTGGCTAAAGAAGCAAAAATGTCACGATCTGTTTATGCCGAAAGATTTCATAAACTTGTAGGCATGCCACCTATGCATTATGTCATGCGTATCAGGATGAATCTTGCAGCAGACAAACTACGTCAAAGCGATGAAACAGTTGAGCATATCGCCATGGATGTCGGCTACGATTCTGTTGTCTCTTTCAGTAGAGCATTTAAACGTTATTGGGGAGAACCCCCTGGAAAGTTCAAATTAAATGCACTGTTGAGTGAAGAAGGTAAGTTATAGAAAGGGGTAAATGTAGTGATGGCCTTTCCAGAGAATAGGAATGACCTCAATAGAATATATAACATTACAAGGTTTTGCAGTCTCACTTTTTCTTTTCATAATTTGTAGTATATTTGATGGGTGTGTAGTGTTCTTTGTTGGAACTGACATTATAGTTGTGAAACATTTATTGAAGTTGTTTTCTCACTGTAGCTTTAAATGCCTTCATACGCGGGCGTGTTACATACTTCATACCTGCTTCTCTGAGCAGTTTTATCGTAGAAAAAATCTGTGCTGTGGGTTCGTTTCGTCCCTTCTCGATCACATCAAAGACATCACTGTCAAAAAAGGTGCTTTGGTAGTCTGGAAGCGCATCATAGAGGGTCATAAAAACACTGCGTTCATATTCATCCATCTTGCAGGTATCATCTGTGATCTTCAAAGCCAGAGTGACAAGACACTCGTTTTGCATTGCATCCAAAGATGCAGCGATCTTTGGAATACGTGTTAAATCATACACGTCTATTTACCCTACTTCCAGCTCTTCAGGTTCTTCTTGTACTTCTTTACCTACACCACGCATTTCTGCAGGGATATCCTCACGGAATTTCTTCTCTCTTAACGATGGTGATTTTAATTTACCGCTTTTTGTCGAACTTATCTTGTAGAGTTCATTCATAAGAAAGTGCTCTTCATATTCAGTCGTATAAGGCATATCCCAGGTAATACAACCGATACTTGGACATATCGCAGCACATTGAGGATCATCATATATCCCTACACACTCTACACATTTTTCAGGGTGCACATAATAGCGGCTCTCTCCTGTCGGGTTGTTCATATCATCTACGATCGCATTCACTGGACAGTTTTGTAAACAGGCATCACATGTGATACAGGTATCATCAATTATTACAGACATTTTTTATCCTTTTATGTTTTAATTACTAGTTATATAGTTTAAGTGTCTCACCGACACTCACATGGTTTTTTCTGTCCTCTATAGAGATATTTTCTCTGAACGGTCTCGGCGCCACAAGCGGGGACATGAGACCTTTTTCCTTGTCTACTAAAATCACATAATCATTACTGGTTATAAAGTGATCATTATATGTTTCCGTATAAGGCATATCCCAGACAACACATCCTTCTGTAGGACAAACTTCTTCACATTTAGGTACAGAGACATCAACGCATTCGGTACACTTTTCAGGTCTTACATAGGCATAAAAGTAGTCACCATCAGAAGATGGAGACTCATCTGCACTGATAATAGCTGTTGCGGGGCATTCATCTATGCACGCATCGCAATTAATGCAACTATCGGTGATCTTCACTGACATCAGGCACTTCTTTGCTCCGCTTTATGGTAGATTCGTAATAACCATAAAGGCGGATTCTCATTAAGCATTTCTTGAATTTGTGTGATCGCATCGGATATTTTTTCCCCCTCTGTCACACGTACAGGGTGGATACCGGAAGACTGGACCATTTTTGAAGCGGTCGGACCGATCTGCGTACAGTACATAATATCTGCATCTTCGATCGTACCTATTTTATAGTTCAGTTTTGCCTTCTCTTCTTCCGGTTCTTCGGAGCTGTCAATCGTCTTTAGAAGCTGAAAGGAATCCTTCTTCACTTCAAAAAGATAGAAAGTCTTAGACCAACCAAAATGTTCGTTGATCGCCTCTCCGTTATTCGATGCAAATGCAATATTCATCTGAAATTCCTAAAATGAATCCGCAACATTGGCACGTGATTCACGTAGATCCGTAGAGATCTCTTCCAAGAATGCCTGAGCCTTCACAGACGGGAGCATCAAGCCTTTCTTTTTATGGTCACGTATCTTATATTTTCCTTCTGCATTTCCAGCAGCATAATACTCTTCAAAATCTGTCGTATACGGCATATCCCATACGATAGCCCCTTCAGTTGGACATGCATCTGCACATCTTGGTGTATCGGCATGACCAACACATTCAACACATGTCTCAGGCTTAATGTAAAAATAGTCACCCTCATATGGATTTCTATCACTCTCTTCCGATAAGATCGCCGCAACCGGACACTCCGGTGCACAAGCATCACAACTGATGCACTCCTCTGTAATCATTACTGCCATTATTAGCTCCTTGGTATTAAATTTATAAAAATCAATTTGCAACTTTTATTCTAGTATCCATAAACCCCTCTAAAACCCTTGGTTCAATATAGGGTTCCAGATTGATATCGATATCCCGTAATAGAAGGGTAGCCTTGTACCCATCCTCAAGTTGAAGCTCTTCAAATGCACTTTGCGTCATCAATGAAACGACTTCCCCTATCTGACTGTCAAATGTCAACTCACACAGTGAATGGTTTTTTCGTACACTGCTCAATACTGCAGGGATACGATTTTCTATAGAGACCTTTCCATTACAGGCTTTACCTACACATACTGAAAATTCTTGAAAGGTAAAATAAACAAGATCACCAGACTGAAGCCATGTGGGAGCTTTTGATTTTGTGATCTTAATCTCTGTCTCACCTACCTGCAATGTAATATACGTCACGATCTTCATATCCTCAACCGAAGTAACAACTGCAGAAATCTTATTCATCCCTCTCCCCCTTTTACATTAAATAGAGAACGACATTTTTGTCGATTAATGTTTCAAAGTGTGTCAATAACATATCCGCCGTAGAGGTGGATCCAAGGTGACACCCTGAACATGCTCCCAGATAGTTCAACCACACTTGCGGTTTATCTCCCGGAATATAGTTCACAAGCTCAATACCTCCGTTATCCCCTTCCAAAGTAGGGACGATCTTTGTCTTGATCATCTGTTCTATCAGATCACGCTGTTTGCTCTCATCTAAAGTACGGAACATAGTATTGGTAGTATCATCCAAGCCTGCATTACTGACATAGGTGATGATCTCTTGGGCCTGTGCATTATTATTGTGGGCCGCAGCGATAAGATACTGCATGGCTTTAGCGGTTTTACCCTTTTCACGGAATAACATACCCGCTTTGAGTTGTGCATCAACAAAACCCCTATCTGCTGCCTGGATATAATAATCCAATGCAATATCACTGTCTGCACTCCCCTGCATACCCTTTTCATAAAACTGTGCAAGGCTCATCATTGCATGTGTGTTTTCAAGCGTAGCAGCTTTCTCAAACCAACTTTTTGCCATACCAAGGTCATGTTCACAGCCAACACCTTTCATATGCATAATGGCTAAATTAAACATCGCATCAGGATTCTGTTTCTCTGCTGCCTCTTCAAAATAGGTATAGGCTTCCGGATAGGCTTTATTTTCAAAAGCATGTACCCCTTCTTCAAATAGTGTTGTCATAGTATGCTCCTTTGTTTTCATAAAGTTCTCTAATGCTTCATACGCATCTATTTTGGCTTCTTCAAATGTGTCTCCTACACCTTTCACTTCAGGAAAGTCTACAAAGACGGCCATACAACCATCGCCTTCTTCATTTGAATAACCGTAATAGTCCAATAGATACTCTTTCATTATCAGATTCTCTTTTAGCTTCTATATACAAGTTTTGTTCCAAACAAAAAGGTGGAACAACATTTGCATTACCTAGAACAAAAGGAGAAAAATTATGATAGCAATTCCTGTTGACACCAATAATTTTGGAATCAAATCATCGAACCTGTTTGGTAATGCACCAAGTTTTGCGCTTTATGATTTGACAGAAAAACAGTTTATGTTTAAAGAAAATACACAATGCGGTAATGGTATAAAGACGGCACAACTGCTGAGCTCCTGGGGAGTAAAAAGCGTCGTTTACTCCTATTTGGGAGATGGACCATTCAAAGCCATGGAGAAAGACG
>JBNLDB010000144.1:0-4283 GCA_050304115.1 Sulfurovum sp.
TCTGAGGCTGGGCTAAGACAGCTTCATACAGCTGAAACGGAAAAATACGCCCATGTGACCTTCTTTTTGAACGGCGGTGTAGAAGAGCCTGTAGTGGGTGAGAGCAGGGTGCTCATACCAAGTCCTGATGTAAAAACCTATGATATGAAGCCTGAGATGTCCGCACCCCAGGTAGGTGAAGCGGTACGTACAGCCATGGATGAATCCTATGATTTCATCGTGGTGAACTTTGCCAATGGAGATATGGTAGGTCATACGGGCAATTATGAAGCAGCACTTCAGGCAGTCCATGCGGTTGATACGGAACTGGGTTTAATACTCAACAAGGCAAAAGAGGATGGGTATGCTGTGGTACTTACTTCTGATCATGGGAACTGTGAAGAGATGAAAGACAGCGAAGGACATGTTCTGACCAATCATACGGTAGGTGAAGTATGGTGTTTTGTTATTGCTGAAGGGGTGACAAAGGTAAAAGAAGGGTGCGGGCTGAACAATGTTGCACCTACAGTGCTTAAGCTGATGGGATTAGAGATACCTGAAGAGATGGATGCACCACTGATCTAAGTGATTGTTAGATCAGCAGGAAAAAAGTGCCTTTTTGATCTTTTCAAACTCCTCATAGTCACTAGGCGTGATCGTATCTGAATAGATGATATGATTCAGTTGTTCGAGGATATGCATTTTACTGAGTTTGTCATCACATAAAGCCTCATTGATGATAGCAATGTGCTCATCAAGATCATACTCTTCTTGCAATGTCTCTTTTAAAAATGTTTTTGCTTCCTCAGGACCACAGCCAAAATCCATTTCCATCAGTTTACAGAAAAGCGGTGTCTCTTTTTCGATATCTCGATCATCGATTTTGATGATATGAGCCAGTAAGGTAGCTACTGATTTTTTAATTTTACTTTCCATGCATCTATCCTTTCTGCAATTGTACCATAAAAAGATGGTACAATTTTATCAAAAGTATAAAAAAAGGGTCAAAATGAAATTTACAGGACATAATGTTTTAGTCACAGGAGCAAGCAGAGGGATAGGAGCAGAGATAGCGAAAAGGCTTGCAACTTTTGGTTTGAAAGTTTGGGTCAATTATCGTTCCGGAGAGGCTGAAGCAAATGCCGTAAAAGCAGCGATAGAAGCGGAAGGCGGTCAAGCAGAAGTGATAGGTTTTGACGTAAGTGATGATGAAGCTTTTGTCGCAGCGGTGAAGAGTATCGTTGATGCAGACGGTGAACTTGCATACCTTGTGAACAATGCAGGTATTACCAAAGATAAACTGGCGATGCGCATGAAAACAGAAGAGTTTATGGATGTGATCAATGCAAACCTTACATCCACATTCATAGGATGTCGTGAAGCACTGAAAGTGATGGGGAAAAAGCGTTTTGGATCTGTGGTGAACATCTCTTCCATCGTAGGTGAAACAGGAAATGCCGGTCAAACGAATTATTCGGCAAGTAAAGGCGGAACGATCGCAATGACAAAGAGTTTTGCGATAGAAGCAGCACCTAGAAACATCCGTTATAATACGATCACTCCTGGCTTCATCGCGACAGAGATGACAGATGTGCTCAAAGATGAGGTAAAAGATGCGTTCACTGCGAAGATACCGATGGGTCGATTCGGTGAACCTAAAGAGGTGGCTGAAGCGGTAGCCTTTTTACTCTCCGACCACTCTTCTTACATTACAGGTGAGACACTTAAAGTGAATGGCGGGATGTTTATGTAGTGTGCACGAAAATTTTCAGCGAAAATTTTTCTTAACAAAATACCATAGCAGTAATACAGTGACAGCTATGAATACACCTATCATAAGTATGTCACTGTATGCAACCAACTCCTCTTCAAAATTCTTGATCAAATAGATCCATATATTGATCGCTACAAAGGTACTTGTAAGTACAATAGTCAGCGTCACGTGATGCCGAAATCCGATCAAAAATCCTACAAAACTTCCCACTACCGGGCCGGTCATGGCAAAAGGTGTCAATACAAATAATATAAGTCCAACAACACCATAACGTTTAATTAGGGGCTCATATTTATGGGCATTCGTTTTAGATTGTTCCAGGTAACGGTTAAGGGGAGGGTATGAGAGGAAGTCAAGCTTGTTCCAGCTGAATACGAAAAGCGGATATAAGATGAGAACCATAATGGATTCAATGAAAAAGTTGAAGAGTACAAGAAAGATAGTGTTCATCTGTGAGGCTACCCCTATAGAGAGTCCTGCCATTCGTCCGAATATGACATTCGTGACCGTGATACTGAGTAGTTCCTGGAAATAATTTGAGTAAAAAATAGCGCAAAGTAACACAAGAATGAAGTAGCTGCCTAATAGCACAAATCCAAGCAGCAGGATCTGCCCCTCTTTATGCTTCAAAAATGATTGATCGAATTTCAACAATTTACCTTCCGTCTGGTCTATGGAATAAAAGTATAGCATGAAATTTCCCTATCATGTAAATAACTTTGAGGTATAATCATGGATGAAATATCAAAGCAAAGGAAAGTATTGGCACGGATACTGGTATTAGAAGATGACAAACTGTTCAATGAAACCCTGGAAGACTTTTTAGAAGAAGAGGGGCATATCCTGCATTGTGCTTTAGATCCTTACAGTGCACTTGATCTCACCTATGAACATGTGTTTGATCTCTATCTTTTTGATGTCAATCTACCGTATGAAAATGGTTTTGAACTTTTAGAGAAATTACGTCAAAGCGGTGATGAAACTCCTTGTATCTTTATTACGTCCAGAGAAGATAAAGCATCGTTAAAGGAGGGGTTTGAAAAAGGGGGAGATGATTACATCCAGAAGCCTGTCGACCTGGATGAACTTTTCTTGCGAATACAGGCAGTGTTACGTAGACAGGTACGCAGCCAGATCGTACAGATAGGAACGTATCAGTTCGATATATTGACAAAGACCCTCTATCAGAATGATAAAGCACTGGAGTTGAGTCTTAAAGGAAGTGAACTTCTGCTTACCTTGTTAGAAGGCCAGGGACGGGTGGTTCCTTTAGAACAGATCAAAGAACGTCTTTGGAGCTCTTCGGAAGAATCAAGTGACGGGGCATTAAGAGTCTATATTGCACAGCTTAAAAAATATTTTCCTACACAGATACAGAATGTTCGCGGGGTAGGGTACCAGATGAGCATTAAATGACAAGAATTAAAATTCAGTACAAGCGAAGCACTAAATGCTGAGTCGTAAAAAAGAGATCATTTTTGGTACGGTCATCTACTTCGTGACCATGTTCACACTGCTGACTGCTGTGTATCGTTTTTTAGGCAATTGGAATATTACCGAGGTTAATTTTTTTATAGCAGGTGCTTTGGTCTTACTGGTGGCCATAGGATGGGGGTATGTACTTTCTACACTTATTTTTGCACCTAAAAAACAGATGGAAGATACACTCACTTCTCTTACCAATGATATTATTCATGAGCTCAACATTCCTCTTTCTACGATCAAAGCTAATACCTCCATGTTAAAAAAAACACTGGAAGATGAAAAATCCTTAAAGCGTATCAAGCGTATAGAGGATGCCAGTGTAAGACTTAAAAAACTCTATGATGAGTTGGTCTACAGTATTCATAAAGAGATGCATACGATAGAAAAAGAACGTTTTGATCTTCAAGCATTAATTGAAGAGCGGATCGAAGTGTTCAAAGATCAGAAACGAAATCCTTTTGAACTCAGTTTGGAACAGTATGAGATTGAAGTGGATAGGATAGGTTTTGAACAGATGTTTGACAACATTGTCTCCAATGCAATGAAGTACTCTTCCAAGGATGCACCGATACATGTGACACTGCATAACCACATATTAAGTGTGGAAGATCAGGGTGTGGGTATGGGGAGTACAGAACTTTTACGTGTGCATGAACGTTATTATCAGGCAGATGACAGAAAGGACGGGGAAGGCATAGGACTTGCATTGGTCAAAGCATATTGTGATGAAGAGGGAATAGAGATCCATTTTAAGTCAGAAAAGGGGGTGGGAACAACGGTGAGTTTAAATATGGAGAAAGTTCACACCGCTTAATGCTATAAATTTATATTATTTTTATTATAAATTTTACACTTACTTAACACTTCTCTACTATGATGTTATAAATATAAAGAGAGAAGGAGAGTGTACATTGAAAAAAAATAGTTTACTCAAAAGTGTGTTGGTTAGTGGTCTAGTGTTGGGTATCATGGGTTGTGGTGGTGGATCTTCCAGTGTGCTTGAATACTCTTCAATACCTACCGAAGTAGAAATTGCACTTGATGC
>JBNLDB010000145.1:0-4270 GCA_050304115.1 Sulfurovum sp.
ATCATTGTATCTGATGGAATTGCCCGCGTGGATGACAAGATTACTTGTTTGGCCACCCATATCAATGACCGCAACACCAAGCTCTTTTTCATCTTCATCCATCGTAGCAATGGCAGAAGCATAACCGCTTAAGACGATACCATCTATCTCAACACCTGCAGAACGCACGGCTTTTTTAAGATTGGAAAGGTTTGATTTTTGTGTCATGATAATATTGACATCTACTTCCATACGGCTGGCATTCATACCGAAAGGATCTTCTATGAAGTCTTGGTCATCGACTCTGAAGTTGTAAGGCAGTACATGGATGACATCATACTCTGTAGGTACGTTGGCATTGTAAAGTGCTGTTTGCATCACACGGTTGATCTCTTTAATGGAGATATCTTTATGCGGGATGTTGACAATACCTGTAGAGTTCAGACTCTTAGCATAGGCATTGGAGATAGAAACGATTGCAGAAGAAATGTTACTCCCTGCAATACGTTTTGCATCGTTAATGGCTTTTTTAATGGATTTAGAAGCGAGTTCTATGTTGGTGATCGCACCTTTCTTTACCCCTTGGGATTTAGAGATGCCATGTCCTTGAATGGTGACTTCGGAGTCTTGTATTTCAGCGATGATAGCGCATATTTTCGTGGAACCGATATCAATAGCTAAAATTGTGTCACTCAATTTGTCAGCCCTCCCATATAGACTTCTGTAGGATATTGTTTATCTAACATCTTAATCAGATTCGATTCAAATGTACTTTGTTTCAGTTTATCTGCGGTCTCTTTGACAAACGCTGTCTGATTTGTATCCATAGGCAGCAGTTTTTGCTCTAAGATATTATAAACTATAACCTTATCGAATACGCTTATGATACCTTTTTCTTTTGATGATGTAAAGAGTTTTTGTAAAAATTGTAAACTTTCTTGTGTATTTAAAGGATTTAGGTTGACATTTTCTTCCAATTTGACAAAATCCGAGATGATCGCATCACCCTGATCAAAGTTCTTAAGTGTTGACTCTGCCAAGGCTACAAGGGCTTCTTTTTTTGCCTGCTTTTCATACAGTACTGTCACTTCCTCTTTGGCTTCTTCATAGGTTTTTACCTTTGGTAAGATAATATTCTCTATTTTTACCGTGGCATAGGCATCTGCAACGACTTTAGGTTTAAGGATGTCCCCGACAGATTTCTCTTTCAATTCACTCCATACCTCTTCTGTCAGTGTAGCATCATCCATTGGGAGTGTGATCTTTTCACTGTTATCAAGACTTCCTTTTTTAAAGGCGATATAGGCTTTTTGTGCTGTTTTTTTGGTGTTCTTTATTTTGAGGTCGGTTGTCACCAAAGCCTTCGCTTCTTCGAAAGGAAGTTGTTTCCCTGTTTCGTCTGTATAGTTGAAGCTATTTGCGTCATAGTGACTTTTGAGTTCCTCCTCTGTGACAGCAGTCTCTTTAGTTGGTGTCCAGACGATAGAAAGTTCATACATTTGCGGAGTCAAAAAGTTCTCTTTTTGCATCTCCCAGTAGGCTTTCACTTTTGCTTCATCGGTAACGAAGTTGAGATCATCGTTTGTCAATACCTTGTATGCCAATTTGTCACTGACATTCATCGCTGCAGAAATAGCTTCCTCTTCAAGCGGCAAAGGACCGACCGCAAGCAATGAAAATGTCTTTTCGATGATAAGTTCTTCTCTGAGTGTTTCTTCAAAGGCTTTGGCTCTGAGTCTTTGACTTTTCAGGTACCCCTCATAGATCTCTTTCACGAAAACACCATCTTTCTGGAAGGCTCTGATCTCTTGTAGTTTCTGTGCCACTTCCGCATCTGAAACGATGATACCCAGGTCTTTTGCAAAGTTTAGGATCTTCGCCTGCGTTGCCAATCTGGCAAATGCCTGCTTGACCAGTCCCATCTCTTGGGCGGTTTTCTCATCCAGTTGTCCTTGCATTGCCTGATTGTATTGGTTGTATAGATTGCTGTATACCATGTTGAGTTTTGTTTGTTTGATCTCTATATCACCTACTTTGGCAACATTTCCTGCTTTTGAACCAAAATTGTAACTTCCCCAACCTACAAAACCTGCACCAATAAATGCGATGGTTGCTATCCAGATTGTCCATACCAGATATTTATTGTGTTTTTGCATCCAACTAATCATACTTCATCTACCTTCAATCTAAAAATTTGTACAATATTCTATCCAAATAAAGCTTATCGCTAATGAATCGGAGAGTGAAAAGAATATGACTGATCAAAATGCAAAAATGATGCAACGAGACCTAGAAGTGATATGGCATCCATGTACACAAATGAAAGACCATGAAACCTTACCACTTGTGCCTATTAAATCAGGAAAAGGTGTTTATCTTTATGATTTTGAGGGTAATCGTTATATCGATGCTGTCAGCTCCTGGTGGGTCAATATTTTTGGTCATGCGAATGAAACGATCAACAACAGGATCAAAGCACAGCTTGACACACTTGAACATGTACTCCTCGCAGGCTTCACACATGAACCGGCTATAGAACTTGCCCATAAACTTGTCAACCTTACTCCCCAAGGTCTGGACAAAGTCTTTTATGTGGACAACGGTTCTTCAGCAGTGGAAGCAGCCTTAAAAATGAGCTATCACTATCATCTCAACAGAGGAAAGCGTAAAGCACTTTTCCTCTCCTTGTCAAATTCATATCATGGAGAGACGATCGGAGCATTAAGCGTAGGGGATGTCGAACTCTATAAAGATACCTATGAGCCGCTGCTCATCGCCAATATGCAAGTACCTGTACCCAAGGACCAAAGTGTAGAAGCGGCCAATGAAGCATTGCAGGCGTTAGAAGAGGTTTTAAAAGAGAAGTCCGATGAGATAGCAGCCTTTATCATTGAACCGCTTATTCAGGGGGCAGGAGGGATGCATATGTATCATCCTGTCTATCTTTCCGGTGCAAGAGTATTGACACAACAGTATGGTGTGCATCTCATCGCGGATGAGATCATGACAGGGTTTGGACGTACAGGAAAGATGTTTGCCTGTGACCATGCAGAGATATCGCCTGATTTTATGACCCTCTCTAAAGCATTGACAGGTGGTTATCTCGCGCTCTCTGTGGTTATGACAACCAATGATGTCTATGAGGCTTTTTACTGTGACTATAATGAATATAAAGCCTTTTTGCATTCGCACAGCTATACGGGAAATCCTTTGGCCTGTGCTGCTGCTCTGGCAACTCTGGAGATATTTGAACAGAATGATATCATAGGTGAGAACGAGAAGAAAAGCAGATATATCCTAGAACAGTTGGAGAAGTTTTCTGTTTTACCTAATGTGAAAGAGATACGACAGCAGGGTATGGTCACCGCTATAGAGTTAAAGGGGTACGAAACTACGGAGCGTGTAGGAGTTAAGATCTACGAATATGGCTTAACGCAAGGTGTGTTGCTCAGACCACTGGGACATATCATCTATTTTATGCCTCCATATGTCATCTCTTATGAAGAGATAGACAAGATGATAGATGTTGCCTATGAAGGGGTAAAAAAAGTAGCGAAATAAATTTACTTTTTAAAGAAGCGACGGTTCTCTTTTTTTAAACGGTGATAGTGTTTTTCGGCTCGTTTAATACCAAATTCCATGGCTTCTTTGTAGAATTGCTCAGCCTTTTTTTTGTCTTGGTTCGTCTCTATACCGTGTTCATAAAATTGTGCCATGTCACAGAGTGCTTCAGGATAGTCTTCCAGGGCCAAACTATGCATCTGTGCAAAGGCTTCAGGTAGGTCTTTTGTAAGCAAAACACCTTTAAAGAGTTCTCTTGCCAGCATAAACTGGGCAAATTTTGATTCTGAGGCGGCACAGATAAGCAGGAGTTGTGCGGCTTCAGTCACTTTGTCCTCTTCACTTAATTTTTTGACAGTGGTGAGCGTTTCTTCTATCTCTTCTTCACTATATCCCTCCTGCGAGATCTTTCTTAAGAAATTTTCTACAGAATCAAACTTTTCATAGGTTCTTGCTTTAGGCGGATACTGTTTTTTCATACTGTTAAATTTCTGAGCAATGTAAGGGATCGCTTGATATTGCTGTGAACCTATTTCTTCTTCGGACTTTATCGTAGGTTTGAGCTCTTTAAGGGGTTCATCTTGTATTAATGTTGCACTTTCCAGGGACACGGGCTCTTCTACGACCGGTTTTTCTTTTTTACTCTCTTCGTCTGTATCAAAAAAAGTATCTCTAGATATATGCGTTTGTGTGTTTGTTTCTTTCGGGGATGCAAAGAAAGTATCTTTTG
>JBNLDB010000146.1:0-4232 GCA_050304115.1 Sulfurovum sp.
AGGTTTCATATGGGACCGGCAAGGACATATCATTACCAATTATCATGCCCTGGAAGGTGCTTCTGCGGTAAGAATACGGCTCAGTGACCAGCGTACTTTCAATGCCACGCTCATCGGATCAAGTCCGGAACATGATCTCGCTGTTTTACGTATTCCTATGATACCTAATATGCCAGAGCCTCTTTCTATCGGTACAAGCCATGACCTGCAGGTCGGACAGATGACCTATGCCATAGGAAATCCATTTGGGCTGGATCATACACTCACGACAGGTGTCGTCTCTGCCCTGAATCGTACACTGCCCAATAACAATGGATCGATCATTGAGGGGCTTATTCAAACCGATGCAGCCATTAATCCGGGGAATTCAGGCGGGCCGCTGCTTGACAGTGCCGGCAGACTGATCGGTATCAATACGGCGCTCTACAGTCCTTCAGGAACCTATGCAGGTATTGGTTTTGCTGTACCTGTGGATACCGTGAATCGTATCGTTCCACAGATCATTAAACAGGGTCACTACCAAAGACCAAGACTGGGCATCACGATCAATGAAACGCTTAATGAGGAGATGAACAAAAAACTGGGTATTTCAGGTGTTGCGGTCATAGAAGTTCAGCCAAACTCTGCTGCCCAGAATGCAGGTCTTCACGGGATCACCCTACAAAACAGTGCACGCGTCTATGGAGATATCATCGTCGGCATCGACGAACATAAGATAGAGACCAACCAAATGCTTCTCTCTACACTGGAAAAGTATGATATCGGTGACACGGTCAAGGTAAAACTTTTTAGGAAGGGACAGGTAAGAGAAGTATCTCTCACCTTGGAGTAGTGACCTTTCTTAACGATGGTTATCAACAGTCGGAGGGATGATCTCTCCACTGGCTTGCATACTGAGTGCTTCTGGGTATTTTTTATAGTGTTGCCGCACCGCATACGCCAAAGCTTTTTTCGTGTCTTCTTCTACCGGTGTCGGCATTGTATCCGGTAAGGCTTTCAGTAGCGCCTGCACCAAGCGATCTTGAGGCTGAGGCATTTTTTCTACCCAGGAAGCCAGGAGGTCTCTGTTCACGTGAGAGGGGATGGAACCCATGATACCTACATCATTCTGATCATGGACAAGCAGACCAGATGTAGTGCCCCTATCCAGTGTCAGTACCTGGAAAAGGTAAAGTGTATGATATGCCAGTTGCTCTTTTTTCTCTTCCTCGGTAAATGTAGGATACTCCATGAGTTTTTTTGAAACAATATCAATATAGGTGTCAATCACACTTTCACCTACTTTCAAGACAAATGCTTTATCTTCCTCAAAGTCTCCGCTATTGTAGCCTTCAAGATAATAATGGCTTACACCGCGATGACGTCCGAGTACAGGAATATAGAAATATCTGTCACCCTGCGCAGCACCCTCTGTGTAAAGTTCACCTGTGACTTTTTCAAGCATTTCAGAAAAACGTTCTTTGTCAGCATCAGATTCACCTATAAGGGAAGGATTGAGGTCAGCCATGACACGCCAATACCCGCTTCCATCTTTCATCTGTGTCCAAGAGATGTGCATATGCATAGAGGGTGCATGGGGATTATCCGGGTGTATGATCGTAGAGATCGCAGTAGCGGAACCCAATTTTTTACTCTCGTCATCATCATAATGTACTTGGGAGATGTTGACCGAACCCCTGTCATATACGATGGTATCTCTGGCTTCGTACCGTACACCACCGCCATGTTCACCCCCGTCACGTTCCCATGAAACAGCTTCACATGACCTGCCTTTCCCAAATTTTAAAGCCAGGGCATTGAGCTTTGAAACAAAATAAGCCTGCAATCCATCTACAAGTTTATATGCTTCTTTTGCTTGAAGTGATTTTGCAGGGATTATCATGGTCATGACCTTTATTTTTTATGGCATTATATCATAGTAATTTTTATTTCATTTCGTTACAATACCCACATAATAATTTACATGAAAGGGCAGTATGAAACGACATTTTATAGTAACGGTCTTGGTTGCATTAGGATTCTCCGGATGTACAAGTTCTATAGGCCACCTAATAGAACCAAATAAACCAGCTCAAGCGACCCAACCGACTCAACACATTCAAGCAACACAAACTCAGTACGGTTATGAAGAGCCCACACCTGAAAAAAAAGCAGCGTATGAAAAGACCATGAGAAAAGTAGCCTCTGGCATTCAGGATGACCCAAATTATCAGAGACTTACACTGAATACAGCAGAAAAAAAAGAGTGGTTTAAAAAATTGACCTACAGACTATGGGACAGACAGATCACACGACATCAATTTGTCGAAGAGGGTCTTAAAAGATATCCGGACCATGGATATGAACTCAATTTTATTGTCAGAGGATTTACCTTTAATTAAACCTCTGTTACGCATAAAGAATCGGGTCTACACTTCCCGCTTCTTCAAATCCTTTTAATCTCAATCGACAGCTGTCACAGACACCACAAGCCTTCTCTTCGGATTTATAACAACTCCATGTATCTTTCAGTGGGACATTAAGCTCTAGAGCCTTTTGGACGATCTGACTTTTTTTCAAGTTCACCAACGGCATTTTTATCTCCAGGTCAGTTTCATCTTTGGTACCGAGATTGATCGCTTTTTGCATCTGCTCTATATAACTCTCACGACAGTCAGGGTAGCCTGAACTGTCTTCTTCCACCACACCGATAAAGAGTGCTTCTGCACCATGTTTCTCAGCTACAGCAGCAGCAATAGAGAGAAAAATACCGTTTCTAAAGGGCACATAGGTCACAGGGACACCCTCTTCCAAGCCTCCAGTGGGTACATCGATACTCTGATCTGTCAAGGCAGATGCACCAATCTGCTCAAAAAAAGGCAGATCGATCTCATACGTTTCAGATGCATCTACAGCCGATGCGATCTTACGGAAACATACCAGTTCTTTCTCCTGCGTACGTTGTCCATAATTAAAATGCAAAGCGATAATCTCATACCCTTCATTTTGCGCTATTTTAGCACTCAATGCACTGTCCATACCTCCGGAAATAATACATACTGCTTTTTTATTCATTCAATCAGACCTTCATAGCGTTATTTACTGCCATTTTACCAAGATTTGGGTAAACTTCCTGCATGATAGACTTAGATAATCAAACATCACTGGCAGTTGACCTGGAAGCATTGGAAAAGATAGCAGAAGCGCTTTCTACTAAAGAAGTAGAGCTGATCATTACTGATGATGCAACCATACAGGAGCTCAATGCAGAGCACAGGGGAAAGAACAATCCAACCGATGTTCTCTCGTTCCCTATGGAGGCACCTTTTACGGAACAATCAGTATTTGGCATGCCCTTAGGCTCTATCATTATCGCAGAGTCTTTTGTCAAAGAGAAGGCAGCAGAATTTGGACACAGTGTGCAGGATGAACTCTCACTTTTATTCATACACGGTATGCTTCATCTGTTGGGCTTTGACCATGAAACCGATGATGGTGAAATGAGAATGAGAGAGAAAGAGCTCATAGAGGAATTTGGTCTTCCTAACAGTCTAATCGTAAGAACAGAGGAGTATTAATTTGAGTTTTGTTATTTTTGTTATTGCCATGGGTGTATTGATATGGGGTGCGGACCTGATTATCAATCAGAGTGAACGCATCGCGTTAAAGTTCAATATACCGGAGTTCATTATCGGTGCAACGCTCATTGCACTAGGTACTTCCCTACCAGAAATGGCAGCAAGTATCGCTGCAAGTGTAAATAATAAGTCTGATATAGCCATAGCCAATGTGATAGGAAGCAATATACTCAATATCACCATGGTATTGGCAGCTGTTTTTCTGATAGCCACAAATATCAATCCGAGCAGAGACTTCTTTGCCAAAGACAGTACCTGGGCACTGGTACCGGTATTGGTCTTTGTGTTGATGATACTCGATGGTCAGATCACAAGATTCGATGCTTCACTGTTACTGCTTTTAATGGGTGCCTACCTTGTCTTTCTCCTTCAGGATGCCAAAAATATTCCTGAAGAGGATTTAGATGATATTGATATAGGCACATTCTCCTGGATGAAGAGTATACTCATACTCATGGGGGGATTTCTTCTTGTGATCATTGGTGCACATTTTACTGTAGTTCCGATAGGTGTAATAGTGTTTTGTCTGTAAACTGGGTAGATTTTTCCCAGTGTTCTGACATTGCTGGTGCCATCCAAGGAGGATAGATGAGCAGCAATTCAAGGTCACTCATC
>JBNLDB010000147.1:0-4228 GCA_050304115.1 Sulfurovum sp.
TCAATGATAATTATATGAGATGAAACATTTTACAGTTTCAAATTAAAAGAGCCTCGTGGCTCTCACCACTCTACGCCTCTTCTTCTTTTTTTGCTGCTAATGCATTCAAACCAATTGTAAAGTTTTGTACCGGTGCATTCCAAACATTAAGAAGCATACCGATAAGCTCGTCTCTAGTAGGAAGTTTAGCCATTGCATTAATGGTTTCCAAGCTAGCAACTTCACCCTGGATCAAACCAGTTTTGATTGAAAAAGTATTTTTAAAATCAGTAGCTGCTTTGTCAGCGATCTTACAAGGTGTAACTTGTGCATCACCCCAGATTACAAGGTTTGTGTCTTTAAAATCAATAGCTTCACAACCTGCATTTTGCAATGCGATCGCAGCTAGTTTGTTTTTAACGACTTGGACTTTGATCTCTTCATCTTTAGCAAGATTTCTTACCACTTCAAGATTCTCAACAGTCATACCTTTGTAATCACAAACGATAATGGCACCAGCGTCTTTAAACTCTGCTGTCATCTCTGCAACTAGTTCTTCTTTTCTAGTTCTAGTCATATAATTCTCCTTCCGACCTCTAAAAGGGTTCCGTGACGGACCATATATTCTTTCAAATATATTAATTAAGCTTTCGCCCCTCTTATCTTTGACCTAAGATTAATGAGTAGTAAAAATTACACTCAAACAAAAACTATATTTATAATTTTTGTTTGAACATAATGTTAAAGAAGGCAGATGCCCTCTTTAATCATGGATTATTTCATATCCATTAATTCTGCTGTATCTAAAGTGATAGATGGGCTCATTGTAAGTGAAATCGCACCATTTGTGATATATCTACCTTTTGCCGACGCAGGTTTTGCTTTATTGATCGTTTCAAGAAGTGTTACAAAGTTCTCTTTGATCTTCTCTTCTGAAAAAGAGACTTTACCGATACCCGCATGGATATTACCTTTTTTGTCTACTCTAAAGTTCACCTGACCGCCTTTAGCATTTTCAACTGCTTTCGCAACATCCATAGTTACTGTACCAGTCTTAGGGTTTGGCATAAGTCCTTTTGGCCCAAGGATTCTTGCTACTTTACCAAGAACACCCATCATGTCTGGTGTTGAGATTACGATATCAAAATCAATGTTACCCGCTTGAATTGATTCGATAAGATCTGTAGAACCTACCAAATCTGCACCTGCTGCTTTTGCTTCATCAGCTTTAGCGTCTTTTGCAAACACTGCTACTCTAACCGTTTTACCAGTTCCGTTAGGAAGAACAACTGAACCTCTAACCATTTGATCTGCATGTCTTGGGTCAACGTTCAAGTTAAGTGCAACTTCAACTGTTTCATCAAATTTAGCCGATTTAAGGTTTTTAAGTGTAGCCATTGCTTCATCAACACTATATGTTTTAGTTACATCTACCAATTTAAGTAGTGCTTCTCTTCTTTTACTTGGTTTTTTTGCCATTTTATTCTCCGCTTTATATGCTCCCACATTTTAAATCATGTGGTTATGATTGTCTTTAAAAAGACTAGTCTACGATATCAACACCCATACTTTTACAAGAACCAGCAATAATGTTCGCTGCCATTTCTCTATCGTTTGTGTTAAGGTCAGCAATTTTTTGATCGATAATTTCATCTAATTTTGCTTTAGTGATAGTTCCAACTTTATTAAGAAGAGGATTATCCGTACCTTTTTTAATGTTTGCTGCTTTTTTGATAAGGTCACTTGCAGGCGGTTGTTTCGTTTCAAATGTAAAACTTCTGTCTGCATATACTGTAACGATCACAGGGATCTTATATCCCATTTTATCTTTTGTTTTTTCATTAAAAGCTTTACAAAACTCCATAATGTTTACACCACGTTGTCCAAGTGCAGGACCTACCGGCGGTGATGGATTTGCTGATCCAGCTGGGATCATCATTTTGAACTTTTCAGTTATCTTTTTTGCCATCTGTTCTTCCTTTGTTTGAATTGACCCTTAGGTCTTATAGTATTTTTTCTACTTGTGTGTAGAGTATTTCAACCGGTGTATTTCTACCAAAAATTGAAACATTCAACTTCAACTTGCCATGGTCAAGATCATACTCTTCTACCATACCTGTAAAGTTCGCAAAAGGTCCATCTATGATACGTACCATTTCACCTGTTTCAAAATCAACTTTAGGTCTCGGTGCAGCTTTTTGCTCCATCTTGTCTAAAATCACTTTGATATCTGCTTCTGAAAGTGCAGTAGGTGTCTTTTGTTCACCGATAAATCTAGATACTCTTGGCAACGATTGTATCTTATGCCAGAGGTCAGTATCCAGGTCTATATGTGCGAAAGCATACCCAGAATACAATGTTCTTTCAGTAATTTTTTTCACGCCATTTTTAACTTCGATCACTTCTTCTGTAGGAACGACTACACGTTCAAGCTTCTCTTCAATTCCATGATCTTTGACAAGTTGTTCGATCGCTCTTTTTACAGCTTGTTCAGAACCTGAATATGTTTGAATTGCATACCATTGATAAGCCATTGTCTATCCTATAAAACTGATGATACGATTGATGACATCAAAAAGTCAACCAATGCTAAAAATATTGATATTACAGTTACTACTAGAACAACTGCTAAAAATGCTTGTCTTACTTGTACTTTTGTTGGAAATATAACTTTATGAATCTCCGCTTTCGCGTGTGCTATAAATGTTGAAATTTTTCCCATATATATTACCTTTACTTGTGGCAGGCCAAGAGGGACTCGAACCCCCGGCACCTGGTTTTGGAGACCAGTGCTCTACCAACTGAGCTATTGGCCTAAAATCATACTATGGGACAAAGCCCGATAGTATTAAACAAAAGTCTCCGATTACAGCTTCATCTCTTTGTGTACTGTATGGCATTTACACCATTTACAATACTTTTTAAGAGCAAGTTTCTCTGTTGTCGTTTTCTTGTTTTTATTGGTGTGATAGTTACGTCTTGTACATTTCTCACAACCTAAGTGAACTGTTTCTCTCATTGTTATCTCCTATGATAAGTGCGCAAGAGGCAAGCCTCTTGCATGGTGTTATTAAGCAATAATCTTAGAAACAACACCGGCACCAACTGTTCTACCACCTTCACGGATAGCGAACTTAGTACCTTCATCAAGTGCAACAGGAGCGATAAGCTCAACATTGATTTTAACGTTGTCTCCTGGCATAACCATTTCAGTACCTTCTTGAAGTTGAACTGAACCTGTTACGTCTGTTGTACGAACGTAGAACTGTGGTCTATAGTTGTTAAAGAATGGAGTGTGTCTACCACCTTCTTCTTTAGTAAGAACATAGATCTCAGCTTCAAATGAAGTGTGCGGAGTGATTGATCCTGGCTTACAAAGAACCATACCTCTTTGTACAGCCTCTTTATCGATACCACGGATAAGAACACCACAGTTGTCACCAGCTTCTCCACAATCCATCTCTTTACGGAACATTTCAACACCAGTTACAGTTGTTTTTTGAGTATCTTTAAGACCAACGATCTCAACTTCGTTACCAACACATACAGTACCTCTGTCAACTTTACCAGTTACAACTGTACCACGACCTTGGATAGTAAAGATATCTTCGATAGCCATTAGGAAATCTTTATCAGTTTCTCTTACTGGCTCAGGAATATACTCATCTACAGCGTCCATAAGTGCATAGATCTTTTCAGACCACTCACCAGCAGTACCAGCCTTAGCTTCTTCAAGTGCTTTAAATGCAGAACCAGATACGATTGGAGTATCATCACCTGGGAAGTCATACTCAGAAAGAAGTTCACGTACTTCCATCTCTACAAGCTCTAACATCTCTTCTTTATCTTCTTCATCAAGTTGATCTTCTTTGTTCAAGAATACAACGATGTAAGGTACACCTACTTGCTTAGAAAGAAGGATGTGCTCTCTAGTTTGTGCCATTGGACCATCAGTCGCAGCAATAACAAGGATCGCACCGTCCATTTGAGCAGCACCAGTAATCATGTTTTTAACGTAGTCCGCGTGACCTGGACAGTCAACGTGAGCATAGTGACGGTTAGCTGTTGAATATTCTACGTGAGCAGTATTAATAGTTATACCACGTTCTTTTTCTTCCGGAGCATTATCGATTGAATCGAAGTCACGAATCTCAGAAAGTCCTTTTTCTGCCAATACTTTAGTAATTGCAGCAGTTAATGTAGTTTTACCGTGGTCAACATGGCCAATTGTACCTATGTTAACGTGTGG
>JBNLDB010000148.1:0-4133 GCA_050304115.1 Sulfurovum sp.
ATGGTTGTCTTATGACGAACATGGATGCTTTAACGATCCCGGCTGCAGGTGGGGTTGATTCAACGGCTGTGATCATGGGAGACTTCTCGAACGGGAATGACGGTCTTATTCTTAAAGATAAAAAGAACCTAGCTGATATCAAAGGGCAGAAGGTGAACCTTGTCGAACTTTCAGTTTCCCATTACCTTCTTGCACGTGCACTTGAGTCTGTGAGTTTAAGTGAAAAAGACCTTACTGTTGTAAATACATCAGATGCTGATATGGTATCTGCATGGAGTTCTGATGAAGTCACAGCAATGACAACATGGAACCCGCAGCTTAGCGAGATCATGACAAACAATACAAATGCCAACCTCGTTTATGATTCAAGCAAGATCCCTGGTGAGATTATCGATATGCTTGTGATCAACACAGAGACACTCAAAGACAACCCGAAATTGGCAAAAGCATTGACAGGTGCTTGGTTTGAAGTGATGGCGATGATGAAAAAAGGTGATGAGAAAGCTTTGACATTCATGGCAGAAGCGTCTGGTACAGATCTTGCGGGATACAAAAGCCAGCTTGACTCTACAATGATGTTCTATGATGCAAGCGATGCAGTTACATTTGCTGACAGTCCAGCCCTTCCAGAAACGATGAAAAAAGTGAGCGAGTTCTCATTTGATCATGGTATTCTTGGAGAGGGTGCACCAAATGCTGAATTCATCGGTATGGAGTTCCCAGGCGGAAAAACGTTCGGTGATACAAACAATATCAAGTTACGTTTCACAGATACTTATGTGAAAATGGCTGCGGAAGGGAAACTGTAAGGTACTCCTATGAAACGATTTATGAACCTTCGACCATCCAGAGGAGCAAAGCTCTTCTTGGGGGTATTACCATTTATTATTGTCGCGGTGTTCTATCTCGTGGCATCTGATATGCGTCTTACGGAAAATCCTAATGATAAGCTTTTGCCTTCGATGGCAAGCTTTTCAGAAGCGATCGATCGTATGGCCTTTACACCAAGTAAGAGAACAGGTGAGATACTCTTCATCGGAGATACGGTTTCTTCACTTGAGAGATTGGGACTCGGGGTCCTCATAAGTGCTGTGTTGGCAATGCTTATCGGTATCCCTCTAGGGTTTATTCCCTTCCTAAGGGCAGGTTTGTCTCCTTTTGTGGCAGCCTTTTCCATGGTGCCGCCAATGGCGATCCTGCCTATCTTGTTCATCGTCTTTGGTATGGGAGAATTGGCGAAGGTCGCACTGATAGTCATCGGTGTGACACCGTTGCTTGTCCGTGATATGCAGCAGCGTGTCTCTGAGATACCGGTCGAACAGCTTATCAAAGCGCAGACTTTGGGTGGTTCAAGCTGGACGATCGTGATGCGTGTTGTCCTGCCACAGGTTTTCCCAAGGCTGCTTGATGCGGTCCGCATCACTTTGGGTACGGCATGGATCTTCCTTATTTCAGCAGAAGCGATCGCTGCGACTGAAGGTTTAGGGTACCGTATCTTCCTGGTACGCCGATATATGTCAATGGATGTGATCCTGCCTTATGTGGCATGGATCACTTTCCTGGCGTTCTTGTTTGACTTCACGTTAAAGAAGCTGACCTATAAACTTTTCCCTTGGTATACAGCTGGGAAGGAGGAAGCATGAGTCTCATTCATATTAAGAACCTTTGGAAAAAGTACGATGACAATGTCGTACTGGAAAGGATCAACCTTGATATCAAAGAGGGAGAGTTCTGTACACTGGTCGGTCCTTCAGGCTGTGGAAAGAGTACTTTCTTGAAAATGCTTCTTGGAGAGGAAACACCCACAAGCGGTACGTTTGAGCTTGACGGTAAACCCTTCCCTGATGAACCGGGGATAGAACGAGGCATTGTGTTCCAGCGTTACTCTGTTTTCCCTCATTTAAGTGTGCTGGGAAATGTCATGATGGCTATGGAACTCAAAGAATCAAAATTCTTTGGAAAGCTCTTTGGAACAAAGCGTAAAGAAGCGAAAAAAAGTGCCATGGAGATGTTGAGATCGGTCGGTCTTGGAGACGCAGCAGATAAATACCCCAGTGAACTCTCTGGTGGTATGCAGCAGCGCCTCTCCATAGCACAGTCTTTGGTAAACAAACCGAGGATACTGTTGCTGGATGAACCGTTCGGGGCATTGGACCCGGGGATCAGAGCTGATATGCATGCACTCATTTTGGACCTATGGGAGAAGAACAATCTTACGATCGTTATGGTCACCCATGATCTCAAAGAGAGCTTTTATCTTGGTACACGTCTTCTGGTGTTTGACAAGGTACGCTATGACCCTCAGGCCCCGAACATGTACGGTGCAATGATCACGTATGATATACCTGTAGGTGAGACCAGAGAGTCAATTTTAAATGAAGTAAAAGAATCTATAAACGAATAAAGGAATAACAATAATGACAACAATGTATAAAGATATCAAACCTGAGAGCATCCTTCTTGATGAAGTACTCCCGGGAGGTGCAAGATGGTCAAAGATCATCAAGCGTGGTGACAAGCTGCGTATTACGACAAAAGATGGCCTGGGCTCTCTTTCGGCAATGTTTTACAATGCCGATAACACTGCTGAACGTTTTAACTCTGCCGATACGGTAAAGATCCAGCATAATGCTTACTTCACTAAAGGTAGAGTACTCTATTCAGAACAGGGCCGTGTGCTTTTTTCCATTACGGATGATACGACAGGAGGGCTCTTTGACGCTATCGGTGGGATAAGCAACCCTCGTATAGTACATAAGAATTTCGGTGAGGGTGATTATGAACATTTGCGTAACCGTTACTATAAGAGTGACCGTGAGAACTTCCTGGTAGAGCTTGGTAAATACGGTATGGGTAAACGTGACATGATACAGGCGATCAACTTCTTTAGAAGGGTCGATGTCAAAGAGGGCAGCAAGCTTGAACTTTCAGCAGACCGGGCCAAGCCGGGAAGCTACATCGATCTTCGTGCGGAGATGAATGTACTTTTGGTACTCTCTAACACACCGCATGTGATGGAAGCGGGTGAGTATAATCCAAGCGATGTGCAGCTGACACTCTATAAGGCACCTGCTGTTACAGAGGATGACCTATGTATGAACTTTACACCACAATCACAACGTGCATTTATCAACAACGCACGTTATTTTGCCTAAGGAGAGAGAGATGAGTAGAGACATTAAAGATGCAGTATATAATAAAAAGGTTGCAGCCGGTGTGCCTTGGAGCCATGTGGTCAAAAAGGGTCAGACACTCCGTATCATTGATCTGAAAGGATGTCAGGCAGTCGATACGCTTTTTTACAATGCAAACGACCATGAAGAGCGTTACTCTGCCAATGATACAGTAAGAGAACAGGGAAGTATTTTTGTAACCAAGGGTACAAAACTGATCTCTACAGATGACAATGTAATGATGGAAGTGACAGAAGATACCTGTGGTAACCACGATACACTGGGCGGTCACTGCAGTGCTGAGAGTAACACGGTGCGTTATGCGCTCGACACCAAATATATGCATAGCTGCCGTGACAATTACCTCTATGAGATCGGTGAGTTGGAGATGGACCCAAGAGACCTTACCAACAACATCAACTTTTTTATGAATGTGCCGGTTGAGGATGACGGTTTTCTTGTGATAGTAGACGGTGTCTCCAAACCTGGCGACTATGTGGATCTGAAAGCGGAGATGGATACCTTGGTATTGGTTTCAAACTGTCCGCAGCTGAACAACCCGTGCAACGCATACGATCCGTCCCCTGTTCAGATGGTAATCTGGGACGATTAAGATCATGGCAAAGTTAAGCAGTTACTTTCGTTTTGAGGATGCGCTCCTTCCAAATACGATAGCCTGGGGTTATATACTCGCAGCGTACATCGTTGGCTTTTATGCCATCATGGCTGATGCTTTGGTATATAATCTGGCAGGAACTGTTTTGCTTGCACACAGTATGGTGATCGCAGCCTATTTCGTGCATGAGTGTGCCCATGATTCACTCTTTAAGAAAAACCGTCACAACCGTTTGTTCGGTGAGATCTTTCTTTGGATCGCCGGGGCTTCGTACAGTGAGTATGAAGCGGTCAGACATAAGCATGTACGCCATCATATGGATAGGGCAGATATCGTCTCTTTTG
>JBNLDB010000149.1:0-4114 GCA_050304115.1 Sulfurovum sp.
CAAAAAGAAAAAAACGCAAGCGAACCTAACTGTTTATTGTGATTGAGTTGTTCGCTAGATCGAATATTCGTCTATTACTCACTGTATAAAGAGTATATAATTTTAGCGGAATGTTGTTCCACCATCAACCACAAGTGTTTGACCTGTGATCCATGATGCTTCGTCCGTACAGAGGAAATAGACAGAACCTGCAAGATCTTCAGGGCTTCCCATTCTGTTCACTGCTGAGCGTTTAATGGTTTCAGCTTTAACCTCTTCATAGTTTGTAAAGGCTTTGAGTGCATCTGTATCGATAGGCCCACCGGATACTGCATTGACCCTGATACCCATCTCTCCTAGTTCAACAGCAGCATAACGAGCCATCGCTTCAACCGCTGCTTTATTGGTACCATGACCTGCATAGTTTTCGATGTAGATAAGGTTACCTGTTGAACTCAGTGTTACGATGGCACCGCCACCTACTTTTTCCATACGTACGGCAGCTTCTTGTGAACCGCGTACAAATGCACCTACTGTGGCAGTATAGATGTTGGTCAAACCTTTTGAAGGTCTGAGTTTCATGAATTTACCATAACCACCCACGACCGGACGGCCGTAGATCATAGCATTAGAGACAAAGAAATCGACTCTATCAAAGTCTTTATCGATCGCTTCGAACAGGGGTTTAAATTCATCAAGTTCTAATATGTTCAGTGGGTATGCTCTTGCCTTCACACCGTATTTACTCTCCAGGTCTGCAGCGATTTGATCTGCAGCTTCTTTGTTAGAGTTATACGTAAATGCGATATTGACACCGTTTTGAGCAAACTTTTCGGCTACGGCTTTACCGATACCTTTGGTCGCTCCTGTGATGACAAGTGTTTTACCTTTCATTTCTGACATATTTACGCTCCTACTATAGTATATTTTTTCATGATCTCTTCGATCTTTTTCATGTTTTTACTGCTTGGCGGTACCAGCGGCAATCTGTATTCGAGTGTATCGATCAGTCCCGCGATGTACATTGCGGCTTTGATAGGGATAGGGTTACTCTCACAGAAAAGCACTTTATTGATCTCAAAAAGTTCATCATTGATGGCTTTTGCTTTGACAAAGTCACCTTCAAGTGCTGCATGGGCAAGCTCTGCTTTCATATCTGGCAAAAGGTTGGAAGTCACAGAAGTGATCCCTTTCCCTCCACTCGCCAAGATAGGAAAATCGATAACATCATCACCTGAGAAGACATAAAGATCAGGTACTTTTGCCAAAAGTTCAACCGTTCTCTCTATGGAACCTGTCGCTTCTTTGATACCCATAATGTTCTCTACATCATCATAGAGTCTTTTGACTGTAGAGGGTAAGATATCTACACCTGTACGTCCGGGTACATTATAGAGCATGAAAGGTACTTTGATCGCTGAGGCGATCGCTTTGTAGTGTTGGTAGAGTCCTTCCTGGCTTGGTTTGTTGTAGTAAGGGCTCACAGAGAAGATCGCATCGGCACCACACGCTTCTGCATGTTTGGCGATATCTATGGCTTCATGTGTAGCATTGCTTCCTGCACCTGCAAGCACTTTGGTTTTCGTACCTTTACAGACTTCAACGGCGATCTCAATACATCTTTTGTGCTCATCATGACTCAGTGTTGCACTCTCACCTGTAGTCCCTACAGGACATACCGCATCGATCCCATGTGTAATTTGTCTTTTGATCAATGTTGCAAAGGTTGCTTCATCCAATGTACCATTTTTAAATGGAGTAATCAGTGCAGTGGTCGCACCGGTAATATAGTTACTCATATCTTATCCTAGTTTTTTTTCAATATCACAGTGGTTGAAAAGTTGTGATCAAAATACTTTTTAGCGGCATCGCTAATATCTTTGAGCGTAATTTTATCTAATTTCTCTTCATATTCAAGTAAAGGCTGAATATTTCCTTTGACATAATAATCTCCATAGAGCCCTGCAACAGAACTTGAACTCTCTAAAGAGTAGATGAACTCTGCTTTTGTGTTGATCTTGACCTTATCAAGTTCAGCTTGCGTGACATCACCGTTTTTGATCTTTTCGAGTTCAGCCAGGATCTCTTTTTCCAAAGCATCTAGAGAGGCTTGAGGTGAACACATCGCCATGATGAGGAATACACCAGGGTCTGCAAGTTCCATATTGTAGCCATAGACCTGGTTCGCCAGCTGCTTTTCATTAACGATTGTTTTTTCAAAACGCGAACTTTTCCCGGCACTGAGTATATGGCTGATAGCAGAAAGTACGACTTGATCATCATGTTCATAGTTTGGAATAGCATAGGTGATGGCAATCGTATCGACCTGGTTACTCTCTTTATGCAGTATAGCCCTTTTGGCACCGTCTATTTTAGGCTCAACAGCAGTGACCTTTGGAATCTCATGTTTATTTTGTATGTGTCCAAAATATTTTTCAGATTCTTTGAATACCTCTTCAGGTGTGATATCCCCTGCCACGACCAATATCGCATTACTTGGCTGATAATAACGATGATAGAAATCTCTGATATCTTCTATCTTCCATGAAAGAATATCTTCCATAAACCCGATCGGGAGCCAGTGGTATGGGTGGTAGGTAAAGTGTGTATTGAAGACCCTGAAGTAAAGATAGCCCATAGGGTTGTTATCGGTTCTAAGACGTCTCTCTTCGGCGACCACGTCACGCTCTTTCTGGAACTCTTCATCGGTGAGTTTGAGGTTGTGCATCAGTTCAGAGAACAAATCAAGGCTGAGTGCCAGGTTCTTGCTGGCTGTTTTAATAAAATAGTGTGTTTTGTCAAAACCGGTGGCTGCGTTATTGACACCCCCGCGGCTTTTTACGATCGTGTCAAACTCACCCTCCTTGAGTTTATCTGTAGACTTGAAAGAGAGATGCTCAAGCATATGGGCCATACCGCTTTTACCCATCACTTCATTTCTGCTTCCTACTTTGTAGTAGATATCTGTCGTGATAACACCTGAATCGTTGTCCATAGGTATGACAACGATCTGCATGCCGTTGTCCAATGTTTTTGTAAAATGTTCTGGCAATGAATTGGCCATTGATACTCCTGTTGTGATCATACATCCGATGATACATGTATAGATAAAAAGTTTGAGGCTCTTTAGGCTCATTTGTAATCTGCTCCGATGGCTTCGCTGATATGGTTATAACCATCTTTTTGTAAGAGTTTAATTAAACCTTCATTGATCTCTTTGATCAGTGCGGGACCTCTATAGACAAGCATACTGTAAACCTGTACCAAAGAGGCACCCGCTTTGATACGTCTGTAGGCTTCTTCTGCAGAGTCGATACCTCCTACAGAGATGAGCAGGGTTTTACCATAGAGCTCTTTACCTATAGCTTTGAAGAGCTGATAGGATTTTTCTGTCAACAATGCACCTGAGATACCGCCGAAGTCTTTGGCATGCGGTGTTAAAGAGTAATCAATCGTGGTATTGGTAGCGATGATCCCTGCAGCACCTGCTTCGACTGCTGTTTTACAAAGAACAATGGCATCTTCTGCTTCCATATCCGGAGCAATTTTAAGCAGCACAGGCTGCGTGGTGATCTCTTTTGCCATTGTAAAGATAGCCTTGATGAATGCCTCATTTTGAAGATCTCTCAGCCCTGGTGTGTTTGGAGAAGAGATATTGATCACGATGTAGTCACCATAATTTTTGAATGCTTTAAAGAGTGTTTCATAGTCATTGAGCGCTTCATCTTCAGGTGTGACTTTGTTCTTACCGATATTGATGCCCATAGGGTAGTCAAAGAAGTAGAGCTCTTTAAGACGCTGCAGCATATAGTGGCTACCTTTGTTGTTGAATCCCATGGCATTTTGTATGGAGTTGTCTTCAATAAGTCTAAAGAGTCTCGGTTTTACATTACCATCTTGCGGTTTTGGTGTCACGGTACCTATCTCTGTAAATCCAAACCCCATAGTCGGCATGGCAGTGATGTACTGACCGTTTTTGTCAAATCCTGCCCCTAATCCTACAGGATTTTGAAAGGTACGTCCAAAGATCTCCTGCTGAAGCATAGAGTGTGTAACGAAATTCTGGTTTTTCACATAACGTAGAAGCACAGGGCAGTGGGCAATGGCCCTTAGTCCAAGACCTGCAAGAGTGTGT
>JBNLDB010000150.1:0-4107 GCA_050304115.1 Sulfurovum sp.
GTATCAAAAAGAGTATTTTTTTAAATATATTTTAAGAAAAATTTAAACCTGAATTATCAATTTATCCAAAATACTGTCAATTCATGTCAAACTTTATAGAGATTAAAGCAGATGCCCCATCTGGTCCTTTTTGACTTGAAGATAGCCCTCATTGTGAGGATTGGGTTTGATCTGGATAGGTAGGCGTTCTACGATCTCAATGTCACCCAGGCTTTCTATCTTTTTCGGATTGTTGGTAAGCAGTTTTAGTTTTTTTATACCGAAATGGTTCAAAATGAACTCCACTACTTCATAGGTACGTTCATCCGCTCTGAACCCAAGTTGATGGTTTGCTGCTACCGTGTCCAATCCTGCATCTTGAAGTGCATAGGCATTCACTTTGTTCAACAGCCCTATGTTTCGCCCTTCCTGACGATGGTAAATGATCATACCACCCTCTTTTGCGATCAGTTCGAGTGCATACTGGAGTTGTTCTCCGCAATCGCACTTGACTGAACCAAATGCATCACCGGTCAAACATTCTGAATGCACACGTACGATCGGTTCGTCCGATAAGTTATCTGTGAAAATGGCCAAATGCTCTTTACCTTCACCATTTTTTGTCATTTCTTTGAAGGCTTGTATCTTAAACGTGCCATACTTGGTTGGTAACGTAGCAATTTGTGATATATCTATAGTAATCATGATGAGATTATACTTTAAGAATGAGCAATTAATTATTAATAATCCATAATTAGTGTAAAATACTTCAAAAGATATCGTAAGGTTAATGCATATGTTCGCACGTTTTAGAAGAAAAAGAATCAATCCCATCCTAAGAGACCTTCTTCAGGAGACACACCTCACTGTCAATGACTTCATCTACCCGCTCTTTGCAAAAAGCGGCAGTGGGATCAAAGAAGAGGTAGGTTCCATGCCTGGTGTGTTCCAAATGAGTATCGACGAGATCGTGAAGGAGTGTGATGTACTCAAAAAACTTGGTATCTACGCCATCATTCTCTTTGGTATCCCGGACACAAAAGACTCCGTAGGGTCTGATGCTCTGTGTGAGCATGGGATCATCGCACAAACGGTACGTGAAGTCAAAGCAGCACACCCTGATATGTTCGTGGTGACTGATCTTTGTTTCTGTGAATATACAGACCACGGGCACTGCGGTGTCCTTGACCCGGTACTCCATACGGTTGACAATGACATTACACTTGACAACTTGGCTGCACAAGCCGTTGTTCACGCTAAAGCAGGTGTGGACATGATCGCCCCTTCAGGGATGATGGATGGGATGATCACCGCCATACGTAACGGACTGGATGAAGCGGGCTTTGTCAACCTTCCTGTCATGTCCTACTCCACCAAATTCGCTTCAGCCTATTATGGCCCTTTTAGAGATGTGGCTGAATCCAGCCCGAGTTTTGGTGACAGAAGATCCTACCAGATGAACCCGGCGAACAGAAATGAAGCGATCCAGGAAAGTATCGAAGATGAAAAAGAGGGTGCGGATATTCTGATGGTCAAACCTGCACTTGCTTATCTTGATGTAGTAAGAGATGTGAAGAACAATACCTCACTACCTCTGGCTGTCTACAATGTCTCCGGCGAGTACTCCATGCTCAAAATGGCAGCCAAAGCAGGTGTGATAGACTATGATAAAGTGATGATGGAGACACTCATGGCATTTAAACGTGCGGGTGCGGATATCATCATCACCTATCATGCAAAAGAAGCAGCTATACTTTTAAACAAATAACCCATTTATCCCCTGCACATACCTAAAAAGTGCAGGCCTCTACAACTTTCAACCCTTTTATGGTAGAATAATCTCTTTTACATTTTCAACCCTTTTTTTATCGATAAATATGCAAGGTTGAAAGATATGAGGATGTAGTGATGAGACACTTTTTGACACTCAAAGATTTTACAAAAGACGAGATCTTAGAGATGATAACATTAGCACAGAAGATAAAAGCACAGACAAAGCAACGCAAATTCGTACCTTACATGGAACGCCAAACGCTTGGTATGATCTTTGAAAAGAGTTCTACCCGTACCCGCGTGAGTTTTGAGACAGGTATCTACCAGCTTGGTGGCGTGGGGCTCTTCCTCTCTTCCAATGACATACAGTTAGGGCGTGGTGAACCGATGAAAGATACGGCACGCGTCATCAGCCGTATGGTCGATATGGTGATGATCCGTACCTTTGAACAGTCAAAACTTGAAGAGTTTGCGAACTTCTCTAAAGTGCCTGTGATCAATGGATTGACAGACTCTTACCATCCTGTGCAACTCATGACTGATTACCTCACGATGATAGAATATGGTAAAGATAAAGATCCTGTGGTTGCGTATGTTGGTGATGGGAACAACATGACACACTCATGGCTGATGCTTGCAGCGAAACTTGGGTTTGAACTGAGAGTAGCTACACCTAACGGGTATGAGTGTGATGAAACGATCGTCAAAGAGGCACTTGATATAGCCAAAGATAGCGGTGCGAAGATCAGCTTTGGTAATGACCCAAAAGAGGCTGTCAAAGATTGTGATGTTGTGACGACAGATACGTGGGTCTCTATGGGTCAGGAAGATGAAAAAGAAGAACGGGTTCGTGTCTTTAACGGCTATATGGTCGATGAGGGGATGATGTCATTGGCTAAACCTGATGCCATTTTCTTGCACTGCTTGCCTGCATACAGAGGCTATGAAGTGAGTGAAGAGACCTTTGAGAAACACGAAGAGGTCATCTTTAGTGAAGCTGAGAACAGATTACATGCACAAAAAGGTATTATGGTGTGGTTGGATGCACATCGTAATGATAGCAACGACTAAATGAGTAGTATAGATTTCGAAAAGTTCAGTAAGTACTCCAAGCCGGGTCCAAGATACACCTCTTACCCTACAGCCTTGGAGTTCAGTGACGCCTTCAAATATGAGGAGTATATCCGCTACCTGGAAAACGCAAAAGAGAAACTCTCACTCTATGTACATCTCCCCTTCTGTAGGTCAGCCTGTTATTTCTGCGGATGTAATGTTGTGTTTACTTCCAAGGAGAAAAAACTCTCTACGTACATAGAGTACTTGAAAAAAGAAGTAGATATTTTGGCTCAACATATCGATACCTCCCGTGAAGTGATACAGTTTCACTTTGGCGGGGGTACCCCGACATACTACAAAGCCTTTGAACTTGATGAGATCGTGACCTATATCAAATCAAAGTTTCCAAACTGGAGCCAAGAGGCTGAGATCAGCTGCGAAATTGACCCGCGTTTCTTCAATGAAGATCATATGAAAGTCTTTCATAAACACGGTTTCAACCGTATCAGTTTTGGGGTACAGGATCTCGATGAAAAGGTCCAAAAAGAGATCCACCGTATACAGCCTTTGGAACTCACCCAAAAAGCTGTTGATCTGGCTAGAAAGTATGGTATCGACTCTATTAACACAGACTTCATCTACGGCTTACCTTACCAGACGCTGGAAACCTTCACAAAGACCCTTGAGCTCTCCACACAACTCAATCCTGACAGAGTGGCAGTCTTTAACTATGCCCATGTCCCCTGGCTGATGAAAACACAGCGAAAGTTTGATGAAACGACACTTCCCACACCGGATGTGAAACTACAGATCTTCCAGTATACTATTGACTTTTTTGAAAGTAATGGATATAAGATGGTAGGTATGGACCATTTCGCCAAACCCGAAGATGAACTGTTTGGGGCTATCGAAAAAGGTGAACTCCACCGGAATTTTCAAGGCTACACCACAAAAGGCGGTGCGAACCTTGTGGGTATCGGTCTTACCAGTATTGGTGAAGGTGAGCGTTATTATGCGCAGAACACCAAAGATATGAAAATCTATGAGGCTGCACTTGATGCAGGAAAACTGCCTTTTGAACGAGGGGTGAATCTAAGTGATGACGACTACCTTCGTAAAGCAGTGATAATGGAGCTTATGGCAAACTTTTCTATAGATATGAAAAGAGTAGAGACATTTACTAATTTACCAAACGTTAGAGGATTAGTTATAAAAGATGATTCAGTTGCTGATATGAGATCTACAGATCTAAGAAAAAGTATCTTACAGCAAAATGATACAAATAAAATAAAACAGTTT
>JBNLDB010000151.1:0-4101 GCA_050304115.1 Sulfurovum sp.
GGTAGATAAAATGCCTTATACGTTTACACACAACGTACCTGCACTCACCATCCTTATCGTAATGATCCTACTGATCGTATTTAGATTCAACAAAAGAGATAGTATAGAGAACAAACCATTTTTTATATTGAGCGACTCCATAGGGCTCATCTCTTTTAGCATTACGGGTGCACTTATAGCTATAGAAGCAGGGCTTAATCTTACAGGTGTTTTGGCTTTAGCTTTTGTAACGGCAGTAGGAGGAGGGATCATCAGGGATGTGATCATCAATGAGATCCCTTTTGTACTCAAGACAGGATTTTACGGGACGATCGCACTTCTGATAGGTTTGACGCTCTATGTATTGAATCTCTACGAATTGATCTCTTACTATACACTGATCATGGTATTTGCTGCTGGGATGCTACTCAGACTGGTCGCATACTATAAGAAATGGGCTATCCCGATGATCTAAGTGAATCTTAGGAAATGTATTTCTTCAGATACGCCTCAAGCTCTTTTTTCTCTACGTCACTCATAGCACGGGAAGGAATCACATTGAATTGGCGGGGATTTGTATAAAGAAGGTAAAATTTCTCATCCTTTTTCCACTGAGAAAATGTACGCCAGGGGATAGCAAGATTGTCGTTCTTTCTATCCAGCTTGATACCTTTTCCAGAGATATGCAGTGTGACCTGGGATGGAAGCGTCGCGCTTTTTTGATACACACTTTTTGCTTGATACGCAGAAAGCATACGTACAAAAAGTATATAAAAAGAGATGGAAAAAAATGCAAGGATGATGTTATTTATAACTTCACGGGTATTTGAAAAATCCGTTCCGATAACTACAATAAGCGTAGCTATTATGGTATAGATAGAAAGCATAACGACCCTTCTGCCTTTTTTATGATGTACATTGACTGCCTGCAGGTATTCTTCCTGGGTGAGTTGGTAGGTGATATTCATGGTTTGCCTTAGGATGATGTGAGGGTATTATACAGTGATTACATATATACTACACAGTGCGCTTGATATGATACATAATCCAGTTGAAAGGAGTGGGCATGCTATATAAGGTCAAAGCGAAAATAGATAAACTGAAAATGAAGGCTTTTTTTACGGCACTCACCGATGGAAGTATCGCCGATATAGAGCCTGAAGGATCGTATATTGTCAATGCGATGCAAAGAGCGTTGATGACAGGTCCTGAGACACTGGAATGGTATCAAACATGCCATTGTGAGACACCACTTAAGCATGAAAAAGAAACAGTCTATGATAAATATCTGAATGATCTTGAAACCACTTTGGTCTATGAGGAAAAAAATGATATCAAAGGTCACTCATTTTGGGATTTTTTAGAGGAGAGCTTCTTTGACGACTCATATAGCTACTGACAGACTTTATACTGCGGACCATGGCTGGCTGAAAAGCAGGTTTCATTTTTCATTTGCCGAATATTATAATCGGGAGAATATGCATTATGGTGTATTGCGTGTGATGAATGATGACATTATCCAGCCCCATACAGGTTTTGGTACACATCCACACGAAGATATGGAGATCATTACGTATGTGATACGCGGTGAACTGACACATCAAGACAGCATGGGAAATAAAGAGAGTCTGGGACGCGGATCTCTGCAGTACCTGAGTGCAGGTACAGGTATCACACACTCTGAAAAAAATGAAGGGGATGAAGAGGTACATCTCATTCAGACATGGATACTACCACACTCCAAAGGTCTTCATCCCCAGTATGGTTCAAAGGTCTTTGATCCTGAAACACGCCATAATCAATGGCTGCATCTCATAGCACCAGAAGGCACACCTGACATCATTAATATCTATCAGGATGCGAACATGTATGTTTCGGAGTTAGACCAAAACAGAAGCCTTACTTTTGAACTGGGAAAAGAGAGACAGCTTTATGTAAAACTCATGGAAGGTAACGCCAAGATCAACGGCATCGACTGTAAAGAGGGGGATGCCACCGAGGTTTCAGACGAAAATCTGCATGTTGAAGCTCTAAGCGATCTGCATATACTTTTAGTGGAGATGAAAAAAGCATAGTAAGTTACATTTCAAAGAGAGGCAACCTATCTATTTGACGGTTATAAAATTTCTTTCCAGGGTATCTTTGAAGCGTTTGAGCTCAGCATCTATATCCAAGTTCCCGCTAAACACATCATGTATCGCATAGGTTTCTAAGGGTTCTGCCCCGCAAAACTGAAAGAGTTTATGTACAGCAACATTGGCTTCATCCAAAGAGAGACCATCAAAGAAACCCTCTTCATTGTCAAATTCACTCTCAGGACAGTTATAGGTGAGACTTAACATATATTTTTTACCCTGCATCAGTCCGCCGCTCCCGTACTTTTTAGAAGGGTCTTCTTTGCTTCTTCCGTCACTGGCATAGGTGACGGTATTCATCCCTCCAGAGAAAACTTCATCGATGTATTTTTTTGTGATCCAGGGCACCCCCATCCAAAAAACAGGATACTGAAATAGAATATAATCCGCCCAGGCAAGTTTATCAAGCTCGTCTTGGATATCATAGGCACCTTCAACTATACTCTCTTTCACATTGAACCCATGTTGGGTAAAAAAATCGCCGGCAGTGTCTACGAAGAGTTTGGTCAACCTTCCTTCTGCAACCTTGTCATATCTTTGATGTCCGTTGATGATCAGTACATTTTTCATCGTTGTCTCCTTCTACTTCTGTGTGAAGTTTTTCATCATCTCTTGCATTTGCTGTATCTGTTCAGGGGTCATTTGAGGCATGTGGGACGGATCGTCCTGTTGCATGGTCTTGATCGGGAAATCGGGTAGTTTCAGTGCTGCATCCGAAACAGAAACATCTATCTGAATATTCGTGGCTTCTGTTGTATGCGTAAGCCCCATCATAGTGGTTACAGATTTCAGAATGATCCCTTTGTAGAGCCAGAGTTTTATCTGTTGGGTTTCCCATATTTCACAATCATAGCCCAATAAGCGCTCCTTACCGGTTTTTACACCGCCCATGGACCGGAGCATCTCTTGAGCATTTTTGGCAATGTCTTTATACTGAGAGCGCGTTAAGGTAGTAGGATCATACTGATGAATGATTTTTTGTTCATAATCCACTATATAGACTTTGTCATGATCGATCTTTGTGGTCTGATGTGTATGTGCCTCTTTGCCCATGATAACGGACCTGGTTCTCTCTTCACGCAGTTCTACATCTCCCCACGCTTTGAAAACAACTTTGTTTGTGCCCTCTGTCTGGGTTTGTATCCCCATCATATTGCCACTACTGCCTGTAGTATACTCAATGATGGCTGACTGGATCTCATAACGTTGTGTTTCTGCCATCAGGGTAGTTGTAGCCAACATCAGTGCACATAGTACACCCCATAGTTTCATCTGCTTCATAGTGTCTCCTTTTTATCATTATAACTTATTCCGCTACATTTTTTTCATCATGAGCATCTCACTGCTCTGTGCTTTAACTCTCTCTTATGATCATTGGTTACAATGACACAATGAAGAAACAAAAAGTAGTGATTATCGGGGCAGGACTGAGTGGGCTTTTGAGTGCTGTACTGCTTCAAGAGAGATATGAGGTGATGGTCATAGAGGCACGTGATCGTACAGGCGGACGGATTATGGGGATAGATGGACATGATATGGGACCATCCTGGGTTTGGCCCCATCAAAAAAATATTTTAAAGCTCATAGAGATGTTGGGTTTGGAACTTTTTTCACAATACACAGAGGGACTTTCCTCTTATGATGCGCCTGAAGGGGTACAACACTTTAGACCTTCCCAAACAGCACCTTCTTTTCGTATCAAAGGCGGTATCAGTCAACTGGTCATGGCTTTGGAAAAGAGACTGCACAAGCCTGTGCATTTGAATGAAAAGGTGATCTCTTTAATACACTCAGATGAAATGATCACGATTCAAACGGAAGATCAAACCTATGAGGCAGAGAGGGTGATTTCAACGCTTCCTCCACGTTTGGCTGTAGAAAGCTTAACATACACGCCTGCATTACCCGAAGCACTTTATGGAGAGATGCAGAAGGTACCTACATGGATGGGATATGCTGCCAAGTGCGTGATCGAGTACCCTGATGC
>JBNLDB010000152.1:0-4033 GCA_050304115.1 Sulfurovum sp.
AGAGTCATCTATATGCCTTCCAAGTAGTCTTAAAAGATAATAGGGTCATAAATGTCCTTGCAAAACAAAGCCATGATAAGAAAATTAAAATGGTTTATGGGTTGAGTACGGAAAAACTAAACACTATCTTAAAAAAATTGGACAAGGATGCACCAACTTTTTCTTATAAAAATGTGGTGGATCTAAGCCATGAACCTACACCATTTATAACACAATGGACCACAAGGAACATACATTTTGTACCCTTGATCATCCCCTTTCGTCATAGGGGATCACCTATAAAGTATATATAAAATAAATATTTTTATTTTAAATAAGCTTATACGTTAAAAAAGAGGCTACAATATAGATGATGAAAGATGAGGTTCGAGTTCATCTTCCGCGTGTTAAGTGTTATTGCTAGACCCCGAAAGACTGCTCACTGATTTTGATTCCGCTTAATTATAAGTGAAAACTACTACCCAAAGGTACAACAAAATGGCAGCATTAGTAAACGGAACTGTTAAATGGTTCAACGATGAAAAAGGTTACGGATTTATTCAACAAGAAAATGGTGGAGACGATGTATTCGTACACTTTCGTCAAGTGAACAATGATGGCGGTGGCCGTGTAACATTGAACGAAGGTCAAGCGGTAACATTTGAGATCGGTGAAGGTCAAAAAGGTCCTCAAGCTGAGAACGTAACTGCACTTTAATAGTGCTTTGCAGGCTTCAAGCCTGCAACTTATGCTTTTTTATTTTTCCCTCTTAATAATTCACTTTTAATTCTTTATCATACGATAATTCGAACAATACTTCTATCTTTTGTATTTCATGCGGTGCTAACGTAAGTTTCATTTCTATCTCTCCCTCTTTGAGCATCTTGTAATGTACATTTTTCTTTGCATTGATGCTTAAAAGTTTGGATGTGATCTCTTCAGTTGTGGAGGTAGGTATACGCTCGATCAGAGTAAGTGCCTTTTCCTTATCCGATTTGTTTATAATCGTTACGCTATAGCCGTCCTTCTTGCGCACAGTACCGCCAAATATACCTGTTTCACGTTCCTTGTCCACGATAGGCTTACGCTCTATTTTTATATCTTCTTCTACTTTTGTGTAGAGGTCATATTTCCCCTCTCTATACTCTCCCTGTGCATTTTCGTTGATCAGCACATGGGAAGATTTTACTTTCCACTGGTTGCTCTCTATTTGGTATTTTGGTTCAAAAGAACAGACATGAAATGCTTTGAGTTGGTTATAAGGGTAGGCACGTATTTCGCAGGAGAGAGGTGCTTTCCATTCCAATACTTTGACATCCAAAGGTACACCTGTTGAGGGTAACAGAAGGTTTTCTATCTTATACTCTCTGGCATCTTCATAGGAAACTGCCGGTGCAGAGAGAACCTCTTTTTGTTCTGCATCCATCAGCATCTCCATTTTGGCTCTTTTTGCTGTGACCAATGGTCTTGGTTCATACTTTCTGACTATCCATGGATGAAAGTGTGTCGGGTAGAGATGTTGTTTGGATGAACGATAATAGAACATGGCACTCTGGGCTTCAATGTCGATACCGCTTCTATTGGTCATGGAGAGCGTTTGTGTGACCTCTACCTCTGTTTCATCTTTTTTTATATCGGCTTCATAGGCTGTAGAAAAGGAGACATATCCGTATGGAAGGGTAAGCTCGATCTCTTGATCACAATTTTTCATTGTCTCTAACACACCTCTGCTGGGTGCCTGTTTGTCAAATGCCTTTGCTTGTATTTCTGCTTTTTGACGCAACCTCTTCTCTTCTTCTAACAGTCTTGCCTTCTCCTTTCCGAGTGCCTTGGCAGATGCTATCAGCAGCTCAGCATCAAGTGTCGTAGGCTGAGGCAGCGATGCAAGTTGCTCTAAAAACTTACTGTTTTGCTCTACAGACCGTACCTGCTCTTCTGTCGTTTTCAAACCTGTCAAAACCTGACATAACCTCTCATCCGAAGGACAGGCTGTCGTCATGCTAAGCGGGATGGTATTTCCCTCACACTTTGCTTTTATCCCTTTGGAAAAGCCTATGAAGTTGTTTTTGGGTGTGAATGTGTAAAAAGTACTGTCCTGATAGACAGCGAGAGAGGAAGCATAGGCTATGCTTCCGGATAAAAGTAGTATGCTAAGAGACGTTGTGAATTTCATCGATCATCCTTTTGAGTATAAGAATGATTATAACAAATTATTCTGTGCTGTTGCTCTCTTTAAATTGTGACAGGTATGTTTGATTTCTCTTTTGCAGATAATCATAGATCGCTTTGACCTCTTCATTTGTCAAATAATAGCGAGGCATGACCTTATGATAGGTATTGACTGCCTTGATCATGTCATCGAGTGTGCTTTTACGTATATCTGAGCCTTTTAACGCCTGTTTTCCGTGTATATCCCGGTATTCAACAATGATCTGGCCTTCTCCGCTTTCTCCATGACATTGTGCACAGCTTACACCTCTTGGGTTCGCATAGAGCATTTCCCCATACTCATAGTGTGAGATAAAATCTTCTTGTCCCCATACCATCAAAGGCAGTAATATCCATAATAGTCTCATGATAATAACAACGTTCACTCCAAACCGGGCAAAACTGCGTTGCCTAAAGTATTTTTGATATAATACAATAAAAAATATAAGGGCACTCTATGCAACTCATCGATGGTAAATCCTTAGCCAAAAAAGTGCAATCTACAGTAGCTACTGAAGTCGCACAACTCAAACAAGAAAAAAATATCGTTCCCGGACTAGCCGTGGTCCTCGTAGGTGATGATCCTGCCAGCCATGCGTATGTGAACATGAAAGCAAAAGCGTGCGAGAATGTAGGATTATACTCAATCACGCACAATATGCCTGATACGATCAGCCAGGATGAGATCATCGCTACCATAGAGATGATGAACAACAACCCTCGTATAGACGGTATCCTCGTGCAGCTTCCTTTACCTAAACATATCGATACAGACAAGATACTCGAAGTGATAGACCCGAAAAAAGATGTCGATGGTTTTCATGCCTATAATGTGGGACGTCTGGTCACAGGACTTGACAGTTTTGTACCGTGTACACCGCTTGGCGTGATGAGAATATTCGAAGAGTACGAGATCGATCTCAGAGGTAAAGATGTATGTGTGGTAGGTGCAAGTAACATCGTCGGTAAACCTATGGCTTCCCTCCTTCTCAATGCAGAAGCAACAGTGACCATTACACACATTCATACCAAGGACCTCAAAGCACATACGAGCAGAGCGGATATCGTGGTCGTAGGTGTAGGTGTTCCGGGACTCATCAAAGAGGATATGGTAAAAGAAGGCGCCATCGTGATAGATATCGGTACCAACCGTATAGAAGACGGCTCACTGGTTGGGGATGTAGACTTTAAGAACGTCAGTCCTAAATGTTCTTACATCACTCCTGTACCAGGCGGTGTAGGTCCAATGACCATAGCGATGCTTTTGAGCAATACACTTAAATCCGCAAAAGCCAGAGTATAATGAGAGGTTTTATCAAGGCTTCGGGCCGTTTTGCCAGTTCATGGACCGGAACGATCATCATCGTACTTTTTCTGATCTTCTTTGTAGCACAATCTTTTGTCATTCCATCTGGTTCGATGAAAAGAACCCAACTGATAGGTGACTTTTTATTTGCCAAGAAGTTTTCCTATGGGATCCCTACCCCGCACCTTCCATGGGTGGAGATCCCGCTTCTACCTGATTTTAACGGTAATGGCCACCTCATAGAGGGTCCTAGACCCCAAAGAGAGGATATTGTTATCTTCCGTTATCCAAAAAACCACAAGATACACTATGTCAAACGCTGTGTCGCTGTAGGCGGAGATGAGATACTCTATGCCAATGAAAAACTGTTGATCCACTTCCATGAAGGGGATGACTATATCAAATCGAATTATCCTGCCCGTCAGATCCTCTCACTCAGAGGTAAGCTTTGGGTAGAGAACCCTTATATGTCAAAATATCCGGGGATACAATATGCACCTGAAGGCATGAATATCTTTGAATCCCTTCTGCAGTACTATG
>JBNLDB010000153.1:0-4035 GCA_050304115.1 Sulfurovum sp.
ACGTATCATTATGGAGAGTGCAGGGGCACAGTATGGTTATTTACTCTTGAAAGAAGATAGTGGTTTGGTGGTTCAAGCTTCTGCAAACGAAGATTTTTCTGTTGTAGATGTGATGCAGGCGATATCCTATACAGATGTTGATAGGATAGTACATCCTATCGTCAATTATGTCTTACGTACAAAAGAGTCGATTGTGATCGATGATATGACACAAAATAATATTTTTGATACCTCTTATGTATCGACGAGATTAATAAAATCTCTCTTTTGTGCGCCTTTGATCCTGCAGGGAGAACTTAGAGGGATCATCTATCTGGAGAATAATTTATTACCTTCGGTATTTACTGAAGATAAAGTAAAGTTCTTACAGCATTTAAGTGGACAGATCGTTATTTCCATTGAAAATACTATAGTCTACAGCAGATTAGAAGAGAAGATCAAACAGCGTACACAAGATTTGGAGGCAAGTAAAGAGGAGTTAAAACTTTTAGCTTCCATTGATCCAATGACAAAACTCTATAATAGACGCTATTTTTCTGAGATATCTGAAGATATTTTCAATCTATGTAAAAGAACAAACGATACTATCTCTTTGATCATGTTTGATATTGATGATTTCAAAAGTGTGAATGATACCTATGGCCATCATATCGGTGATAAAGTGATCATTGGGGTTGCTGATATTTTATTGGAACATACAAGAAAAAGTGATATAGTCTGTCGCTTTGGAGGGGAAGAATATATTATACTCCTACACGATACAGGCTTGGAAAACAGTATGCAAATTGCGCAGAATATACGGGAATCGGTTGAAAGGATGGTCATCAGGTATGATCAGGATAAGCAGTTACTCGTGACGATAAGTGTAGGTGTATCAATGGTTGACCTGACAGCCGATAGTGACATAGAAATTGCTATCAATAAAGCAGATAATGCCCTCTATGAAGCAAAAAGATCCGGTAAAAATAAAGTCGTTTCATACAAGGATAAGTAGTAGGAGATAAAAATCGTTTACTCTTTTCTACAAGGTATAGTGCATCGCCTATGCTGTCACTATAAGGATATGTCCGGCGGGTTTAATGTAAAGAAGATTATCTGTGATCGTGACAATATCCCCATCCAGTTCTATGTGGTTATAGGTATCTTCCAATTCAATCGTCATCTCTTTCACCTCTCCGTAAAAACTACCGAATTTTTTGATGAAGGATGCAGGGGTGAAGATGAAAAAACGGTTAGTACTCATAAGCATGAAGGGTGTCATGATGAGGTGAAGCGGCAGTAGGAAAAGAAATGCAAGCAGATATTTGCCCATATTGTTTTTCAGCAGACCAAAACGCAGTGTTTCAGCAAGGAAGATATGCTGAAGATCACCCATATTCCCTGCAGAGAAGAGAAAGACTTCATCATTGAGTGTAAAGTAGTGGTGTCTTTGCGTTGTAAGGGTTTCATTATTGGCTAGCGCATCGAGCACAGTTTGGAGCTTTGGTACTTTGTGCAGTTTTGCAATAACATTAAAGGAGCCTATAGGATTGAGTATGATACGTGCTGAGTATGTCATATTGTGGAGTTGTTTGATGACACGTCTGATCGTACCATCCCCTCCGGAGATGATGATATAGGCAAATGTTTCTATATCAGGGAGTGTCTGTAAGTATGACACTTCTATGGAGACAATATCGAGCATGTCATGGTGCAGTGTTTTACCTATAGAAAGAATACGCATTTTTCTCCTTAGTAATATCAGCTATAATTATAGCTATGAAACTTAAAAATGAAGATGCACTTGATAACCTTATACTCTGTCAGAAATGTTCCACACTGCATGAAGAAGTACCAATACAAGATGGTACGAAGGCATGCTGCTCTGAATGTGGAGACATACTCTATAGATATGACAGTAGACTTATAGATCATGGTTTGGCATTGAGTGTTACGGGCATTGTGTTTTTTATCTTGGCCAATCTCTTTCCTTTAGTACAGATAGAGATACTGGGGCACGGACAGTTCATTACAGTCCCTAAAACGATTTATTCTCTGTTTGAATATGGATTTTATTTTGTAGGGATCCTTTGTACCTTTCTCATTGTGATTTTTCCTTTTATGGTCTTTACTATCACCATGCTGCTTTTTACGCTTTTAAAGATGAAACGCGGTCAGAAGTTAACCAAAGAACTTCTTGTTCTGCTTGCACATGTCAAGCCTTGGAGTATGACAGATATATTTCTTATCAGTATACTCGTTGCACTGGTAAAATTGATCGGGTATGCCCAGATCCATATGGGTATTGCATTTTGGGCACTGTTGGTCTTTGTATTAATCGACCTCTATATCGTCAAACGTATACATCTCTTTGATATATGGATGTTGAGAAAAAGAATTGTATTTAAAGAGGATACAAAGTGATAGAGATAGACGAAGATAAACTTATACGATGCCCGATATGCGGGGCGGTCAATATAGACAAGGGTAGAGAGAACAGGTGCCGCCGTTGTACTTCTGCAATTTATCACCATAAACGTTTCAGTACAGAAAGGTCCTGGGCATTCCTTATCACCGCTATGATCGCCTATATCCCTGCCAATATCTATCCTATGCTGATCACGAAACAGTTTGGCAGTGAGGAGGGAAATACACTCTTGGGCGGTGTAGTGATGTTATGGGAAAATGGCTCCTATCCTATCGCTATGATCATCTTTGTAGCATCCATTCTGATACCTGTGCTCAAATTTCTTGTTTTGATTTATTTGTTGATTAGTGTAAAATACCCTATAGGGAAAGATAAAAAAGTCAATAAGCATAAATTGTATTATATGACAGAGGTCATCGGTCCATGGTCCATGATCGATGTTTTTGTGGTAGCCATACTTGCAGCACTCATTCATCTTGCAAATATTGAGATCATTGCGGGAATGGCAGCAACTGCTTTTGCACTCTCAGTATTTTTTACACTTTTAGCAGCACATGCTTTTAATGAACGTTTAATTAAGGGATATCAATAAATGTCAACTTCGCGACCTACCATAGAAGAATCAAGTAAATTCAATCTTATTACCTCCATATGGATAGTGCCATTCATCGCACTTATTATAGCTGGATGGCTGGCTTACCAGTATTTTGCTGAACTAGGACCTGAAATCGAAATTGTTTTTCCGGAAAATGCAGGATTGCATGCGGGGCAGAGTCAGATCAAATATAGAAATGTACCTATCGGTACAGTAAAAAAGATCATATTGCAAGAAGAGGGTGAAGGTGTGACAGTCATCGCACGAATGGAAAAATCTGCTACCCCGTATCTTAATACCCATGCAAAATTTTGGATAGTCAAGCCTGTAGTAGGGATCTCGGGTGTTTCAGGTCTGGAGACTTTGATATCCGGAACCTATATCGATATGTTTTCTGCCAAAGGCGGAGAGCCCAAAAAATCTTTTCATGGTTTGACACAGGCGTACAGGTATACGGAAGATGGTATGTACTTTCAGCTGAGTGCCCCTTCAAGCTACAATGTAAAAAAAGGAACACCTGTCTATTTTAAAAATATTCAGGCGGGTCAAGTAGAACATGTGAATATCTCTTTGGATGGGCAGAGTGTCGAGTTTGTCGTGTTTATCAATAAACTCTATGTACCTTATGTACACAGAAGTTCCAAGTTCTGGGTTACAAGCGCTGTCGAAATGAGTCTGGCTCATGGCAGGCTTGATGTCAATGTGGCACCTGTAACCCATTTGGTACAAGGGGGTATAGAATTTTCGTCATCGGGAGAACATACTTCTGAAAAGGTACCTGACAAATTCGTTTTCCGTCTTTACAAAAATGCCAGTTTGGCAGAAGGACAGGTTATCGGGAGAGGTGGGGACTTCATCAAGACTTTTGAAATCCTGACCGAGGACTCTATTGCTAAACTCAAAAAAGGTGCTCTGGTACAGTATGAAGGGTATGAAGTAGGACGTGTTAAGGATATTTTACTTACCTATAATAAGAAAACACACAAGATACAAGGGCAGATCCTGGTTAATATAGATCTATCTTCTTTTGCTT
>JBNLDB010000154.1:0-3941 GCA_050304115.1 Sulfurovum sp.
ATAGACGCGGATGCTTTTTAAGTACAAAGGTTTTGACAAAACGGGAAAAAAGGTCAAAGGTACTGTCACGGCAAGTTCTGAAGAAGAAGCAGGACAGAAACTTCGTACACAAAATATCTATCATGAAGGGCTTACCCCTACCAAAGAGTTTTCACTGGAAGCCTTTTCCAAACGTCAAATGCCCGGAGAACTGCTCAATACTTTTTCCAAAGAACTCTCCTCTTATCTCAAATCAGGCATGACCATACTCACTGCGGTCAAGCTTCTTGAGAACCAGCATGAAGGTGAAAAGAAATATGTCTCTTTTCTCAACTCGGTCAAAACAATGATCGATGAGGGGAAGTCTCTTTACCATGCACTCAATACCCAAAAGGTCTATGCCCTGCCTGAGTTTTTTCTTCAAAGTCTCAATGTTGCAGGACAAGGAGGAAAAATGATCGAAGTCCTTACCAATATGGGCAATTTTTTCTCTGCGCAGAACAAAGTCAAAAAACAGGTCAAGGGGGCCATGGTATATCCTGCCATCATTTTTACCGTTGCCATAGGTATGACCTCTTTTCTCATCGCTTTTGTGGTACCTAAGATCACTGGTATTTTTGAAGATACCGGTCAAGCACTTCCTCCGATCACACAATTCGTACTTGGGCTGAGCGACTTTTTGACCGCACATTATATTGCTATCATTATGACGATACTCACCATTATCCTCATTTTCAAACTCGCTTATGCCAAAATAGAGACCTTTCACCGTATCATTGATTCCATACTGCTGAAGATACCTGTGCTGGGACCACTGATCCAAAATCATGAACTCGGAAGGTTCTCGTACATCCTCTCACTGATGCTAAGCTCAGGTGTTGCCTACGCCCAGGCAGTACAGCTTGCCAAAGCGACATTTTCAAATCATGGTTTACGTGATCTGTTTGAAAAAGCCTCTGTGAAAGTTCTTGAAGGGAATAAACTCTCCAATGCACTTCAAATGTCAAAAGGCGTAAAACTCAAACGTAATTTTATGCAGTCTTTGGCCCTGGGAGAAGAGTCGAGTGAAGTGGCACAGATACTGGACAACACTTCCGCACTCTATGCCGAAGAGAATGAAGACAAACTCAAATTGCTTCTCAGCCTGCTTGAACCGTTTATGATGCTCTTTATCGGTGTGGTTGTAGGAGTTATCGTGGCGGCGATGCTTCTGCCTATCTTTACTATGACACAAGGATTACAATAACATGATACAGGTAAAAAAAGTTGTCCCTTACCTACTACTGTTCACACTTAGCCAGCTTCATGCCGATACGGCAGGGGGAGAGATCTCTCTTGGTTTTTTCAATCATCAGCCAAATGGTAAAGCCTCTTATAAAGGAAACACTGTAGATATCGAAGATACTTTGGGCTTCAGTGAAGAGCAGGATATCTTTTTAAAAGCCTATTTGGAACATCCTTTGCCTCTCCTTCCCAATATCAAATTGGGGTATACCGAACTTTCACATGGTGGAAGCAGCAGTGTCATTGACTTCACATGGGGAGAGCATACCTACAACAGTGAGATAGAGAGCAGCCTCTCTCTTGACATGACCGACGTCACACTCTATTATGAATTCCTGGACAATTGGGCTGAAACAGATGCCGGGTTTACCCTCAGATATATCTCTGGAGATATGTGCGTGCAAAGCAGTAGAAGCAGTGATGTTGCAGACTTTTCAGCCTGGGTACCGATGCTCTACGGTAAAGTACGTTTGGCTCTGCCTGTCACAGATCTCTCTTTTCAGATTGAAGCCAATGCCATCAGTTACTGGGATATTACCGCCTACGATTATGAACTCTCTGCCCGCTATACCCTGGCTATGGGCGTAGGACTGGAAGCGGGGTATAAGGCATTCCATATGGACAGTGATGCATTGGTCAATGGATTTGATACGAACGTGGACTTCTCGGGGCCTTATGCCGCTGCAATTTGGGATTTTTAATGGCTAAACAGCGTTTTAGAGAGATCAAACAGGGGAAAGTGAAAGCACAGACACCTACAATGAAACCGGCATCCGACAAGAATCCATATGCATCGGCGGGTCTGAAAATAAAAGCCTTTTTGACCGATGCCTTTATGCTGCTCATGCCTATCATGTATATTGTCTTTTATCTTGTGATGGATGGCAGGGAGGATTTTGCCGAACACAAACTCCTGGGGTGGTTCTATATACTTCTCCCTTTGATCATCCTGCAGACAATTTTTATGTATAAAACGGGGCAGACACCGGGATATCGGGCCTATAACATTACGCTCATTGATGAGCATACCAAAAAGAGACCTTCGCTCTTGATCATCCTCTTTAGAAACCTCGCTGCGATCCTTTCACTCTTTACCTTTCTGGGTTGGGTAATGATGTTTTTTAGGAAAGACAACAAAACACTGCATGACCTTCTCTCTGCAACGGCTGTTGTACACAAAAAATGAAACTGACCAACACACTTTTTACTCCACTTTTAGGGGGATACTACTTTTTTTACTTTGCCCTGGTAGGTATTTATATCATCTTCCTGCCAAAAGTACTGCTGGACCTGGGATATACCCCATTGGAGGTGGGCATCATTTTTTCAGCCGCCCCTTTCATGCGCTTTTTGCTCCCTTTTGTGTTTCGGCACTTTCTCTCCCTAAGCCCCAAGGTCTACCAACTCTCCCTGCTCTTTACCTTTGCAGGCACTTTACTTTTTTTGGCCACGGTAGAGGATTTTTGGGTCTATCTTGCGGCAAACCTTCTCTTTGGCGCCGCAATGGGGATCTCTCTTCCCTATGTCGAGACCATCGCACTGGCTTCTTTATCCAGACACATTTACGGCAGAGTACGACTGTGGGGTTCTCTTGGCTTTATGGGTATTGCTCTATGGCTGGGTAAAGTACTTGATTCACCGTATGAAGCACTCTACTATTTAAGTGCCGTAGCATTCTTGACCCTTCTTTTTGGTGTACTACTGACAAGATATGACACGATCTCACACTCTACCCCGCAAGAAGATGCCTCTTTTTCACTCACACGATATTGGGCTTTTTGGGTTTCAATCTTTTTAATGCAAGTGGGGTTTGGGGGCTTTTATAACTTTTTCACCATCTATGAGACTGCTCACGGTATCTCACTGGAAATGACAAGTTGGATGTGGAGTTTTGGCGTGATCTGTGAAATTTTCATGTACTATTTTCAGGGCCCTCTGCTGCAAAGGAACCTGCTTCGTATTTTGCTGTTTGCCACACTGATTACGGCATTCAGGTGGATGATACTCTATCTTTTTCCGGACTCGATCATACTTACCTTCGCCTCACAATCCCTGCATGCCATTGGTTTCGCACTCTACCATACTGCGGCCATCACCTATGTCTTTTCACTCTATACCCAGAAAAAACTTGCACAACAGTTTTTTCTGGGTATCGCATTTGGATTGGGGGGTTCTGTGGGGGCAGTACTTTCCGGCCAGGTCTACGGGGAGTATCTTTTCTTGATCGAATCTCTCATCACCTTTATCGCCTTTGCCGTCTTGCTATTACATCAAAAACGTAAAGAGAGTATAAACCTATGAATGGCATCACAACTGCCGTCATCTTTGCCGGAGGGAAAAGTTCTCGTATGGGTGAAGACAAAGCGTTACTGCCTTTTGCGAACTACCCCACACTGGCTGAATTTCAACAGGCAAAACTCAGTACCTTATTTGACCATGTGTATATATCGGCAAAGGCGAATAAATTTGATTTTGAGTGCAAGGTGATCCAAGACATCTATACAGACAACTCTCCACTTGTGGGACTTATCTCTGTGTTTGAAACAATAAAAGCAGAAGAGGTTTTTATTTTGAGTGTGGATGCACCTTTTGTCGTGGTAGCTGGCGTAATGCGCATGTTGACAGACCCCAAATGAGTGTGCAGCGAAAACATGGACGCCAGCGTGCTCCAGATAACC
>JBNLDB010000155.1:0-3941 GCA_050304115.1 Sulfurovum sp.
TTCGACGACGGGTGAGATCATTGCCCGTAGAAGCACAAGAGAAGTGAAGTTGAACGCTGACTTGCACTAAGCAATAGGATTTCTTGTCAAATTATGGCTGTTTGATAGTTTGGGTTTTCTTTCTACTTTTCTAGAAAAGTAGGCAAAAGTCGTTTCTATTCTCGAATCGCTTCGCTTACAAGGTCGTTCATAGAGACAAGGCACACTGTCGTGTGATTAAATGAGATGTTGCTACGCTTACAAGGGCGTTCGCAACGACATAATTTATATTAATCTTGGGAGCATGTATGCGTGTAGATAAATGGTTGTCGGCTGTGAATGTGGTGAAGCGTCGTACTATTGCTACGGATATGCTGAAATCCGGTGTCGTTTATGTCAATGGAATGAAAGCTAAAGCCTCGAAGAATGTCGCTGTAGGGGACAAGGTGACTATAGAGTACCTTAAGGGCCCGAAGTCCTATGAAGTACTGCAGATCCCGACGACCAAGACTATACCTAAAAGCCAAAAAGAAGAATATGTCAAAGAACTGTCAAATTAAATAGGAGAGAATGATGGGTATCAGGGAAGAGTTTGAAAGACTGTTTAATGATGAAATGGGTACAGAGGAAGCAAGGAGTTTTCTTGTAGACCTGTATGAAAAAGGTGAGAGCGGCAGTGACATCGCTGCGGCTGCATCTGTGATGCGTGAACACTCTATCAAACTCTCTTTGTCTGATGCACTCAAAGAAAAAGCCATCGATGTGGTGGGAACAGGCGGAGATAAAAGCGGAAGTTTTAATATCTCTACCACCGTGTCGCTTCTTCTTGCATCTCTGGGACTTGTTGTCGCTAAACACGGGAACAGAAGCGTCACTTCCAACTCTGGATCCACGGATGTCCTTGAAGCACTGGGAATTAACTTGGATCTTACCATAGAGAATAAGATTAACATGCTTGAAGAGACAGGCTTCTGTTTTTTCCCCGCAACGGACCATCATCCTGCGATGAAGCATATCATGCCCATACGTAAGTCTATCGAACACAGAACCATCTTTAATATCCTTGGCCCATTGACAAATCCTGCCGGTGCAGAGAAATACCTTTTGGGTGTATTTGACCCTTCCTTTATTAAGCGTATTGCCGATGCATTGGTTGAACTGGGTGCAAAACGTGCCTGTGTGGTCAGTAGCCATGACGGTATGGATGAGATCTCAATTGCCTGTAACTCCTCTTTTGCCTATGTGGATGCTAACCGCATCTTGGAAGGTGAGATCAACCCCGAGAGATTTGGATTTAAATTGGCCCCTAAAGAGGCTATCCTGGGCGGGGATGCAGCTTTCAATGCACAGATCACACGCGATATATTTTTAGGTAAAGAGCAGGGTGCCAAAAGAGATATCGTGTTGCTCAATGCAGCTTTTGCACTTTTTGTAAACGGCCATGTACGTGATATAGAAGAGGCGATCGAGATGGCTAAAAGCGGGCTTGATAGCGGTAAGGCGAGTGATCATCTAAGGTATATGGCCAAGATAAGTCATCAGTTGGCATAGACAAATAAATAATGTCATCTCGAACGCCCTTGTAAGCGAAGCGATTCGAGAGAGATGACGCTTTTTGCCTACTTTTATAAAAAAGTAGATAGAAAAATTATGATAACAATAAATATACTACACAGGAAAGAATATGATTCATACAATAACAGCATCATTATCTGAACTAGATAAAGTAGTAAATTATTTAGAAGAAACTCTTCCTACCCATGCCATCGTCTTTTTAAGAGGCGACCTGGCTGCAGGAAAGACGACACTCACACAGGCCATAGCAAAAGCGAAAGGGATAGAAGGTGAAGTGACCTCTCCGACCTTCTCTTTGCAGCAGTGTTATGGTGCCAAAGACGGCAGCAGTCTGTACCATTACGATCTCTATCGTTTAGACCATGAGGAGTTTATGCAGATGGGGCTTTTTGAAGAGTTTGAGAAGCCGGGATGGCATATGGTAGAGTGGGGTTCGGATGAGCTTAAAGCCTTTTTAGAAGGTGTAGGCTATAATGTTGCAACGATAGAGATCGAGTCCCAAAAAAACAGTAGAATGTATAGGATAGAGGCATAATGCATACACTTGAAGCCAAAAACCTGGCTAAAACCATTAAAAAAACAAAGTTGGTTCATGATATCTCATTAGAGGTGAAGAGTAAGGAGATCGTAGGGCTTCTTGGTCCCAACGGTGCAGGGAAGACCACTTCATTCTATATGGTATGCGGATTAACCGATGCAACCGAAGGGCAGGTGTTTTTGGATGGCGAAGATGTGACCAAACTTCCTTTAAGTGCCCGTGCACAGATGGGTATAGGGTATCTGCCTCAGGAGTCCAGCATTTTTAAAGACCTGACCGTAGAAGAAAACCTGCTTATTGCTGCTGAAGCATTGAACCTCGATAAAAAAACGATCCAGCCGCGCATTGAAAAACTGCTGGAGATCTTCAACATTGAACCGATCCGTGCCCGCCTTGGGATACGCCTCAGTGGGGGAGAGAGAAGAAGGGTCGAGATAGCAAGGGCACTGGTGGGAGAACCGAAGTTTCTGCTTCTGGATGAACCTTTTGCCGGGGTTGATCCCATAGCCGTACTGGACATACAGAATATTATCAAACAACTCGTCGATCTTGATATGGGTATTCTCATTACAGACCACAATGTACGTGAAACACTGGGGATCTGTGACAGGGCCTATGTGATGCGAAGTGGAGAAATGTTGGCGACAGGTACCAGTGATGAAGTGGCCAATGATGAGAATGTACGTAAGCATTATCTTGGTGAACATTTTACGTTTTAGGATGAAGTTCCAAGTGCTAGGTGCTAAGTGTTACGGATGATTGGGATTTTGATTGAAATTATCTGAGATTAAAACACTTTTAGACAAGGAAGTCAAAGCAAGAAACAACAGCACTGAACTCTCATTTGAGAAGCCTGACCCTCTTTTTGTTGCATCACAATACCAGGATGAATACATTGCGCTGATCTGTGCACTGTTTGGTTACGGTAATGCAGGGCTTATCGTTCAATTTTTACAAAGTCTGGATTTCTCTTTATTGGATGCCAGTGACGAGCAGATAAGAGAAGCACTTACTTCGCATTATTACCGTTTTCAAAAAAGTGAAGATGTCGCGGCGCTTTTCATCGCCCTAAAGCGTTTAAGAGAGGAAGAGAGCATTGAAGAGATCTTCTATGCCGGGTATAAAAAAGAAGCAAACATTCTGGATGGTCTATGGCATTTCATAGAGAGATTACAATCGGTCTATCCGAGACAAACACGCGGGTACAATTTTTTGGTAGGTTCCATACCCAAAAAAGTACTCACAGCAGGGACTTACAAGCGTTATATGATGTATTTGCGCTGGATGGTACGAAAAGATGCTTTGGACATGGGTCTATGGTCCAAGATAGACAAAAAAGACCTCTTGATGCCTCTAGATACGCATACCTTTCAGGTCTCAAGACGTTTAGGTCTGCTCAAGCGTAAAACGTATGATATGAAGGCGAGTATAGAACTGACTGATACCTTACGCAGATTTGATCCAAAAGACCCTATCAAATATGATTTTGCACTCTATCGACTGGGACAGGAGAAATTAGTCTAGCATCTGTTGTGATAAAGGTGATTTTTATTAGGATCAGAAAATTCCTTTTGCAACCCGTTTTCGCCATTTATAGAACTCATGGCTGATGAAAAGAATGATCGGGAAGGGCAGCAGGATCCAAAGTTCGCTTGGCGGTATGTAAGCTGTATGAAATACCTTCTGTACCGGTTCGAAACCCAGCAACATCCATATCCAGAGAAATTCCATGACCATAGCTCCCAGAAGCAGCCTGTTGTTTGTCCAGCCGACGCTCCAGGCGGAGAACTCCCAGCTTCGCATCGTCCAGACATTGACCAGTTGGCAGCTGATGGCACCCAGAAGGGTC
>JBNLDB010000156.1:0-3923 GCA_050304115.1 Sulfurovum sp.
GATCATAAGTTTTTTAGAAGGTACCTTGGAGGGTATAAAGATATTGTTCAGAGGTAAATGTTTATTTCTCGGCATTTTGGGGCATCCTCCATTGAATTGTTGATTCCTGTCATGGGGTAGTATACTGAGTTTATATTATAATATGCGTTTTATGGTATGATGCTGTCCCATATGATCACGCTCTTCGGTGGTCAAGAGATACTAGAGGATTTAAGGTTAAGAGGATGAAGTGTTATTGTAAAAGCGGATTAGATTTTTCAGAATGTTGTGAACCTATTTTAAGAGTGCAGAAGCCGGCAACGACGGCACTTAGTCTGATGCGCTCACGCTATAGTGCCTACTGTTTGGGTGATGTGAACTATCTTCAGGCAACAACGCATGATCATACATGGAGTGATGAAGAACTCAAATTTATACAGGACTGGGCAGATATGAGTGTGTGGCAGCACTTGGAGATCATCGAGTTCAGTGATGATATCGTTGAGTTTAAAGCCTATTATATCTATGATCATGTACAACATGTACATCATGAAAGGTCCACTTTTATCAAAATCAACGACATGTACAAATATGTCGATGGTGAGATCTATGAAGATAAAGTAAAGTTTACCAACAATCAAAAATGTATCTGCGGAAGCGGAGTGAAGTATAAACGCTGCTGTTTGCCGAAGTTGAGAAAATAGATAATACTCCATATTATATTTTTTACTTATAATAATTATAACTATTTGTTTATTTTAAATTAAGATTCATTTGCTACAATTTCTATATAAACTAATAAGATATATAAGGCTAACAAATGAGAAAAATAATATTATTGGCGCTTATGAGTACCTTTGCAATGAGCGGTTTCATAAACGATACAGAGCGTAAAGTGGCTGAATCCAATGAAAATGCAAGACTCTGTAAAATGTTCACAGAGAAAGTAGAAAATTATAAGTCTACAATGAGAAACGATGAGCTGGCAGAAGCAACACTGGAATCTTATAAACAAAGAATGTCAACATACTGCAGCAAGTCTTCAGTAAGATCATAATCTCTTTCATTGAGGTCTGCATGAAGTAGTGGACTTCTCTATGTTCACTTTAAACTATACAACCCCTTTTGTCTTTCAAATTACTTTCAAGATAACTAAGTACAATCCCGGATGCTAAAAAAATTATTTATTCTTACAGGGCTGTGTATCGCTGTGAACCCGTTCATAGTACTGGGCGTCGTTTCCCTTGTTTACCTTACAAAACAACAGTAAACCTATCAAAAAACAAAACCTTTCTGAAACAACCAGTTCATATCTGATCATCTTTTTCAAGCACACTGAAAAATAACCTTGCCAACTTTTTTATAATGTACTTATACTATACTAGTGAAGGAAGATCGTGATTTGCTATTTTATGAGATCAATAAATGAAAAGGATTGATATGCATCATTTTGTAGTACGTTTTTTGAAGTTCATAGTGTTGATAGGTATTGTCGGAAGTGTCATGCCTGCGAAAGAAGCCGTAGCAATTGAAGCGTTTGTCAAAAATGCTGCAGCTTTGATAGAGGAGAAAGGGGAGGAAGCTTTTCCTGCATTCAGACAAAAGGGAACAAAATGGTTCCATGATGATCAATATATCTATGTCTGGGATATGAATGGGTTACGGTATGTCTATCCGCCTGATATAAAAGGTGAAGGTAAAAATGTTCGTGACCTTAAAGATGTTGATGAAAAGCCCATTGGCGAACTGATGATCGAAGTCGCTTCATCCAAAAAAGGAAGAGGGTGGATTCATTACCGGTGGCCAAAACCCGGTGAGTTGGACCCAAGTTGGAAGAGTACGTATGTCATGCAAGTCAAAAGCCCTTCTGGAAAACGGTTTCTTATAGGAAGCGGTGCTTATGATATGCCTGTACAAAGATCTTTTATCATAGATGCAGTGGATTCGGCAGCGAAACTGATCGAACAGGATGGTATGAAGGCATTTGATACACTAAGAAGCAAGAGAAGCCAGTACAGTTACCAGGATACTTATCTCTTTGTGATCGATGAAAATGGTGTAGAGTTGATGAATGCAGCGTTTCCAAAATTAGAAGGGCGCAATGTGATCGACTACAAGGATGCCAAAGGGAACTATTTTGTCAGGGAATTCATACATGTGGCCAAAACAAAAGGCAGCGGCTGGGTTGATTACCCGTGGCCAAAACCAGGAGATGTAGAGAAATCACAAAAATCGGCATATGTTAAAAAGGTGATGATCGATGGGAAAATGATCATTGTCTGTGCAGGATTGTATCTGGATTAATTGAGGCTCATCTATATATGCCCTGAAAAAGGGCGTATAAGGAGTCCAATGCAGCATGTGATGTACAGTTACATACGGTCTTTATGCTGCAATCGTTTGTAGTGCTTCATCGATCTGTTCGGTCGCAAGTTTTTTCCCATTTTCTTCTTCTTTCGCACTCCACCAGTATTCGATGATCTGTTGTTCTATACTTCCCAACAGGTTTACAGGAAGGTTGGCAAATACCTCATAGGAACTGATATCTTCATTCTTGACCCCTTTCTCTTTTGCAAGCTCAGAGATAAGTTCACGAATCGATTTCTCAATGTCCGTAGGTTCGGCCAGTGGCGTGTCTTCTTTAGGCTCTTGGATGACACGTGCATAATCGATCCATGTCTTTATCTCGTCTTCGAGATAGTCATAGCCATAGATCTGATAGCATAGAATCCGGTTGGGTCCATACAAAATCGTGTCACTCTCTTCAAGGATATCTGTCATGGTAGGGATTCCATCCAGAAGATAGACCTCTATACGTTCGTTCTCTCTCAGTGTTGATGCAAGTTCAAAGGCATTTCTAGCCAGTTTAAGCAGTTCAGCTTTGATTTCGTCTTTAGTCATTATGTCTCCTTTGTTAGTTTAATTCATATATGGGATATCTAAGATAGCATCACGGTCCTGTGCCTCATACTCATAGGTGTCTTTCCGTCTTATACCCTTGATATGTCCGGTCAGTGCCATACGTTGTAAAGGGTGAAACTGTTGTTCATTGACAAACTGGGTCAATGTATCATGATAGTAATTGATGATGATAGGATGCCAATGGGTACTTTCCTCTACCAGTTGTTTGGAAAACACCTTGATCTCCTCGAGTGCCCACTCATCTATCTTTGGGAGTTTACGTACGACATTACGAACGAACTGTTTTGAAAAATAGGGTTCCCCCATATAGAGCAGTTCAGAGGCTGCCGTGATATCTGCACTGTTCTCACTGTAACTGTAGGCATATCTGAAATGTTCACAGACCCAATGTGTATATTTTGGGTAGTGCTTCAAGACGCGAATAAGATCAGAGAGATCCTGGTCTATAAGGACTTGAAAAAGCGTGATTGTGTTTTTACTGATACGTCTCCAGTGAGGTTCATCCTCTTTAAAATCATCTTTTTCAAGAATGGGACGATACCGTTCTATCTGTGTAATATCATCAATCAAACGCCCTTTTTTTTCATACTTTTTCTTCATAAGAAACTTTAGACTGCTATGTTTTTATTATGGAAATCCCATAATCGTTTATAGTTACTGTCAAGCTCTGAGAGCATACCATCTATCATAATGAGGTTGTCAAGTTTGATAAATCGCTCTGTAGGGAAACGTGCATACCACTCTTCCATTTCATCTTTCAAGGCATTGCGTGTGGCCACAGTAGTGGCGATCAGGTTTCTCACCTCATACATTTCATCGGTAATAATTTCATTCATGACTACACCCACATTCACAGCTGCCACTGTTCGTACCGGGATCAAGATAGATTTCTGCATTACTGGAATCCACTTTGGTAAAAGCATTTTCCTATAGTCAATCGATCTGGGTCATTTTTTAAAAGAAAATCTCGATGGATAGATTCCTTATCAGCCATTGAAAAAATTGAGGTTTCTTATTAACCA
>JBNLDB010000157.1:0-3914 GCA_050304115.1 Sulfurovum sp.
TCTAACTTCACTTTGTGTATGATTTTCTTCTCTTGAAGATCATATTTGATCAAAAGATCCTCTTTGTCACTCACCATATAGAGATACCCCTCATGATAGGCAAGTCCTGCGGTATCAGCGACACGATGTTCGATCACATCAATGATCCTTGAAGGATAAGGCTTCAATTTCACTACAGCAATAAAAGATCTCTTTTTCTTGTTAGATTGTTTAGCCAGATAGATCCTATTGCCTACTTTCGTTATCCCCTCTACGCCTGATCTTGTATTAAACAACGACACTTTTTTTCCATGATAGACGGTATCCAAAGGTATTTCCTTCTTTTCGCCTGTCTGAGCGTCAACGAGTAACATCCCTTTATTTTCAACTGCAAAGATCATCTGAGACTCTTCACAGACGACACCTTCAAGGTCATACTTTCCCAACTTTCTTTGATGAAGTATCTTTCCTTTTCGACTGATCTTGTAGTATGTTCCTTCATCATTTACGACAATCAATGTACCATCACTGCTACAGTAACTTATTCCTGAAGCTTCAGGTATCTTGGCTATCACCTTCCCCTTTGGGCCAGCGCAGGCGCCGACCAGTAATAGCAGCGGAAGCCATAGATAATATTTTATATATGACACCCAAATTCCGTTCCAAGTTTCAACAACTCTGCATTGATCTGATATTTTTTATATGCAACATCCTCTATATCTTTATGGTTGAACCCTCCATTGTCATAACAGATCACAGAACTTTTATTTCCTTCAAGCAGACCATTTATCGCCTGTGTGACAAAATGAAAAGCCATTAGACGGTCATACACCGTAGGGTTCCCGCCACGTTGTATATGGCCCAAAACTGTAATACGGGATTCTATACCTATCTCTTCTTCAAACCACTGTGCGATCTGTTCTGAATTCTTCAAAGCCTCAGATACCACAGCAATAAAATACTTTCTTCCCCTTATCCTCTGTTTTTGAAAACATGATTTATAATCATCCAGTTCATAAGGAATTTCCGGTATCAAGCACATCTCTGCCCCTGAAGTCAATGCTGAGACAAGTGCCAAGTATCCACACTCTCTTCCCATCGCTTCTATCACAAATGCACGGCTGAATGAGGAAGCCGTATCTCTGATAGAATCTATGGCAGATTTAATGATATTGAGTGCTGTATCGACCCCAAGACAGTACTCTGTCCCAGCAATATCATTGTCAATAGTAGCTGGAATACCGGCAAAACTCACGCCTTCACTCTCATCACTCAGGGCTTGCATCCCTTTGAAGGAGCCATCACCACCCAAGACGATCAAATATCCTATATTATGTGATTTGAGGTTATCAATTGCCTGTTTACGATAAGATTTTTCCATAAAACGTTTTGAACGTGAAGTGCGTATCTTGGTACCTCCTCTGGAAATAATACCAGCAACATCCTCATAACCTGCCTCATAGATGTTGTTGTCTATCAACCCTTCAAAACCATTATCCACGAAATAGGGTCTAATCCCTTTTCCAATGCTGTATTCAACAAAACGTTTTAAGGCAGCATTCATTCCTGAAACATCACCACCGGAACAGAGTATGGCTATATTTTTCATCCTAAACCTTTTATTAATAATTATAAAAAATTATACCATTAAAAGTATTCAAAGTAATTCAGTTAAAAAATATGTATAATAACCTTAGAGGTGCATCTATGAAAAAAAAGTCCAATAATTATTCTGAAACATTACAACAGATCAAAGCCATCGTGAATGATCCCTCCTACGAAATTGCTGAAGAAGATAAAAATTTTATCTATTCTGATGAGGCCAGAGGTGTAAGACTTCAGCTTGACTATCTCAAAGCAGAGGTCAAAATGCAAAAACAAGGGGTGGATCATGCGATCGTTGTCTTTGGCAGTGCCCGTATTGTAGAATTTGATGGGGCTATAAAGGAATTGAAGAAGATCGAAAGAGAGTTGGAAAGTTCACCTCAATCCGAAGCACTTCTTATTGCCCTCAAAAAAGCGGAAAGCAGGGTAAGAAAGAGTCATTACTATGATGAAGCACGTAAATTCGGCCAATTGGTGGGACAAAGCGGTAAATGCCCTGAAGACGCACATGTCACCCTAATGACAGGCGGAGGCCCAGGTATTATGGAAGCTGCAAACCGTGGGGCATCAGATGTCGGTGCCAAGTCCATAGGGCTCAATATAGAACTCTCACATGAACAGTTTCCCAACCCATACATTACACCTGAACTCTGCTTTCAGTTTCGATATTTTGCCATGCGTAAACTTCACTTCATGCAGCGTGCCAAAGCACTCGTTGTCTTTCCTGGCGGGTTTGGCACGATGGATGAACTCTTTGAAGTATTGACGCTCATACAAACGAAAAAAACACCTCCTATTCCTGTCATCCTACTTGGTAAGGAGTACTGGAGCCGTATCATTGATTTTGATTTTTTAGATGAAGAGGATGCCATAGAGCCACATGATCTAGATATAGTAAGTTATGTAGATAATGCCGAGGAGGCATGGCATACTATTATCCAATGGCACAAGAAAAATAAAACACCCCTCTTTTAAATACGCCCATAAAACAAAAAGCACCATTACGCTATAATCGCGACAATATTATTTTATGATGGACAAAAAATGAGCGAAACGACTAAAAAAGGCTACGATCCTAAGGCCACTGAAGACACATACTACAAGATCTGGGAAGAGCGCGGATACTTTGAGATAGACGGTAACAAAGAGATCCAAGAAGAAGGCAAGAACTTTGCGATCATGATGCCTCCTCCAAATGTCACAGGAAGTCTACACATCGGTCATGCACTTACATTCACGCTACAAGACATTATCACACGTTATAAACGAATGGATGGATACAAGACACTTTGGCAACCAGGGACCGACCATGCGGGTATCGCTACACAAAACGTCGTAGAGAAGCAACTCTTAGCAGAAGGAACGACCAAAGAAGCACTGGGAAGAGAAGCGTTCCTGGAGCGAGTATGGAAGTGGAAAGAGTACTCAGGTGGTACCATCGTTCACCAGATGAGAAAACTTGGGGTTTCTCCGGCTTGGAGCAGGGAGCGTTTCACCATGGATGAAGGCCTTAAAGAAGCAGTGAAAGAAGCATTTGTCCACCTCTATAACGAAGGTATGATAGTACAGAACAACTACATGGTCAACTGGTGTACACATGACGGTGCACTCTCAGACATCGAAGTGGAGCACGAAGAGGTAAACGGTAAGTTCTATCATATGAACTACCACTTTGCAGATGGTAGCGGCCATGTTACTGTAGCAACCACCAGACCTGAAACGTACTTTGGAGATACGGCGATCATGGTTCACCCTGAAGATGAGCGTTACAAAGATATTATCGGCAAAGAGGTACTCCTACCGCTTACAGACAGAAAGATCAAGATCATTGCGGATGCACATGTTGATATGGAGTTTGGTACAGGTATCGTAAAGGTTACGCCTGCACATGACCAGAATGACTACGAAGTAGGTAAACGTCATGATCTGGAATTCATTACGGTCTTTGATGAAAAAGGTATCCTCAACGAATACTGCGGTGAGTTTGCCGGTATGGAGAGACTTGAAGCAAGAAAACCGATCGTGGAGAAACTCCAAGCAGAAGGTTACATCGTCAAGATCGAAGATCATGTTCACCAGGTTGGTCACTGTTACAGATGTAAGAATATTGTAGAACCGTATATCTCAAAACAGTGGTTCGTGAGAAGCGAAGTTGCCAAAAAATCTATCGAAAAGACCTATGCGGGTGAAGCACAGTTCCACCCTCCTCACTGGCTCAACTCTTACAGAGCATGGATGGATGAGCTGAGAGACTGGTGTATCTCAAGACAGCTTTGGTGGGGACATCGTATCCCTGTATTCTATTGTGATGCTTGTGATCCCCAGTGGGC
>JBNLDB010000158.1:0-3875 GCA_050304115.1 Sulfurovum sp.
CACAACCTACCAATGATAAACTAGTTAAAAGCATTAGGAAATATGCTATTTTTCTTGTATACATTGATGACTCCTTGATTAAGTTATTTTTCTTAAAACTCAAAGGATATATTTCAAAAGAGGTAGACAGGTAGTAAACAGATGATGCGATATCTACACTTTTTACATCCCTCATTTAGAGAAAATATGGTTCTACTACTATTATATTATAGATTTATGTACGAATAATGTATGAATTTATTTACTGATGAATAAAATTAAAAAGAAGATCATAAGGGGATATGATGAAGTAAAAAGAATGGGGAGTATAAACCCCATTTCTTTTTTATGACTATTCGTCTTTAAGCATAGGTGCATCACCTATGGACTCTGGATGGAATTTCTCTTCATATTCTGTACTGACTGTGAACATCAACTTAAGGTCAGCAGCGCTGCTTGCATACTGGTATGCCTGTTCCTCCGTGATCTTCTCAGCCAATGTAAGATCAAAGAGGGCACGGTTAAAGGAAATGGAATCAAAACTGGTACGTTCTTTCTCAAGCGCATCCGGAATTTCATGATCACGTTTATTTCTGATAAGCTCCTGGATTTGAGGACTTTTGAACATGAGTTCTACAGCAGGGATCATCTCTCCAGAAATACCTTGGATCAGACGTTGGGAGACAACGGCTTCCAAGGTTGCGGCAAGTGTTTCACGTACACGGTTTTGCTCTTCGTTCGGGAAAATAGCGATAATACGATCAACAGTTTCTCTGGCATCCAATGTATGTACAGTAGTAAAGACAAGGTGCCCTGTATTGACAGCTTGTAGAATACTTTCAGCCGTTGCAATATCACGCATTTCACCCACGACAATAATATCTGGGTCTTCACGCATTGCTGCACGTAAAGCAGAAGAAAAACTATTTGTATGCAATCCTAGTTCACGCTGTTCTACGATCGATTTTACATCTTTATGTACATACTCTATAGGGTCTTCAACGGTGATGATGTGACGCGGGTATGTTTTATTGATCTCTTCAATAATAGTAGATAGAGTTGTGGATTTACCACTTCCGGTTGTCCCTGTGACAAGAACAAGACCACGTCTTAGATGAGTCAGTTTATGTAAGGCTGTCGGAAGGTTCAGCTCTTCTATGGTTTTGATATAAGAAGGTATAAGACGGAAGGCCAGAGCAAAGCCGCCTAGATGGATGGAAATGTTGATACGGAAACGGTAGTTCTCATCAAGGGCATAGGCACCGTCAAACTCTTTCATTTCCATAAATTTTTCATAATCATTACCCGTTAACAGTCTAACGAGTACTTCGATGGTCTTAGCATCTAATTTTTCATTAGATAAAAGAACGATGTCACTTTTGATACGGGCATGTATCTGGCTATTCGACTTGATATGCAGATCCGCACCATTTGCCTCAATCAGCATATTCAGCCAAGAATCCAGTTTTTCTTTTATACTTTGTGTTAAAGACATAGTTTCCCTCCATTTCTTTTATCTATCACTATTATACTACTGCTTATTTGCTTAGATTATAGAGAAATATGAAAAAAACATAAATCAAAGTTTAGATGGTAAAATACTAACTATAATGTATTGATAACATAAGGACAGGATGATGAAAACACTTAAATATATACTATTTGCATTAGTGTTGTTTGGTTTATGGGTGACTGAACCAATATGGAGGAGTCTTGATACATCTACATCAAGTATGGATGAGTATAATAATACACCTACATCAGTTGTGGATGAGTATGATACATCTATATCAAATGTGGATGAGGATATTGTACAGCCGAAACAGACCTATGATCAGCCGGAACAAACATTCAATAATGTAGTAGACTCTGTAGTTAGTTCAGAGAGTAGATTTTTAAAAGAGTTAGAGCTAAAGATTGGTCCAAGACCATCTGTGAAAGAGAGCACAGGGGTACCGTCATTAGTGTATAACCATTGGCGTAAAACACTTGAATATCCTGATTCCCTTCAAGAGGAAACATGCAGTCCTATACGAGGTACTGAGGAGGGATGGAAAACTGTGTGCAGATATAGGGCAAAGAAGAACTTCGATACTTTGGAACTAAGAGAGGATAGATTTCTTATCAAGAACGGTATTTTATATAAGAAGTAGTATTATATTCAGACCATAATTTACACGAAGAGGTCAGCCCATAGGGTAGAGTATCTCTTCATGTACTTTGTCGCAAGCGTTTAACACTTCATCACTGAGCGTGAGATCCATAGCTGCAAGTGAAGCATCGAGCTGATCGGTATGCGTCGCACCTATGATGGTAGAGGCTACAAAATCAAACTTTTTTGACCAGGCTGTAGCCAGTGTGACCGGATGTAGACCCGCATCAGCTGCAATCTTCAAGTATTTTTGGGTGGATGCCAGTGTCTTTTCATTCATGAAACGTTGTGCCATCAGTCGTTGTCTTTGATTAGGAGACTTCAGGTATGTTGCAAATCTTCCTTTTGCATCTTCAGGCTTGAGTCCCTGGTTGTATTTCCCAGAGAGTACGCCTCCTGCCAGTGGCGAGTAGGGGAGCAGTGAGACCTGTTCATTTTGAGAAAGGGTAGAGAGCTCATCCAAAAACCTACGGTTTAACAGAGAAAAATTGTTCTGTATGGACTCAAATCGTGCCAACCCTTTATAGTGTGAGGTCATCAGTGCTTTACTTGTGCCGTAGGCAGTGTCATTGGAAGTCCCTATATAACGTACTTTTCCTGCTTTTACCAGTCTGTCAAATGCTTCCAAAGACTCTTCTATGGGAACAACGGTATCTGGCCAATGCATTTGGTAGAGGTCTATATAGTCTGTTTTGAGCCGTTTCAGACTTCCTTCTATCGCACGTTCGATGTGAAAACGGTCGATAGCGGTCATCCCATGACGAATAGGCGGAACGAACCATCCGCTTGCAGCCCCGGCAACCTTGGTAGCCAGGATAATAGCATCACGATCTTTCGTTTTCATCCATTCACCTACCCACTCTTCGGTAATACCTGCCAGTTTTGCATCGGGTGGAACAGGGTAGAGTTCAGCAGTATCATAAAAGTTCACACCATGATCATAGGCTTTATCCATAATGGCAAAAGCCTCTTTCTTGTCACACTGTGTTCCAAAGGTCATCGTTCCCATACAGATGGGTGAAACACGAAGTCCGGTTTTTCCTATGTATCTATATTCCATAGTGATCCTTTTAAAATGTAGTTTTATATCATAACTTAAACTTTCTAAGCCTTTGCTCCTTTACTATGATCCTATCGAAGTCTGTTTTGATGCATTTATACATTAATTAGTTATTAATAAATATAGGAATAAACTATATTATATGGAGTTATGTTTTTCCATAATATTAAAGGAGAAAGGTGGAAGTTACAATGAAAAAGTATTTGAATAAGAATCATAAAACAGGACTGGTTGGAATAAGCTTGATGGTAGCAAGCATGTTTTATGCAACCGGCTGTAGCGGTAAAGGCGGTAGTGGAGATAGTGCTGATACTACTCTTAGTCTCTGTAGTGCCCCTATAGAAGCCTCCTTGTCGGATGGGCTAGATAGGATAGGGGGTGCCACAACAAGTGTCAAACTGGTCACTAGCAATGATATTAATTATACACTTTATAATGTTGCAAATGAACTGCGTGTCAGTACGGTTTCAGATCCTGATCCATCGATTTCCAGTGCAACAGGTCTAGAAGTAGCTGGGTATGTCAAGGATATAGAGACCGTAGATTATAATGGAAGCTCCTATGCGCTCCTAGCTATGGGAGAAGAGGGGATTTCTGTAGTTGATATTTCAGCACTTCCGACCATGACTGTTATACAAAATGGCATAAAAGTAAGTTATGCAGAGAATGGCATCACATGGACTG
>JBNLDB010000159.1:0-3835 GCA_050304115.1 Sulfurovum sp.
GCTATAATACCAACAAATATATTTAACAATTAAATATAACCACTCTATAGATTTGAAAGGAAATATCATCAAATCATTTGAAAAACTAAATTTACATCCCGATATTCTGAAAGCCATAGCGCATGTGAAATATGAACAAACCACTGCCATACAGAACAAAGTCATTCCTCCAGCTCTTAAAGGTGCGGACATACTGGGTGCATCAAAATCCGGTACGGGTAAAACAGCTGCCTATGTACTGCCACTGCTCAATAAACTGCAGAAAATTATAAAACATGACCAAAAAGTGGTAAGAGCACTGATCATTGTTCCTACAATTGAGCTTGTAGACCAAGTCTCTCGTACGATCAACGACTTTAGCAAATATCTTGATATCAAGAATGTAAAGATTCAAGGGGGCATACCCAAAAGTACACAACTTGAACGACTCTCTCAGGGGGCAGACATCGTAGTTGCTACACCCGGAAGACTGCTGAGCTTCATAGAAGATAAAAAGATCAACCTCTCTTATATCAATACGGTGATCCTGGATGAAGCAGATACCATGTTGGATCTTGGGTTTTTAGCTGAAATACAAGGCATTCTCAAACATTGTGCCCAACCCAGACAGACCATGATGTTTTCTGCAACTATTTCACAGAATATCAAAAAACTGGCAAAAGAGTTTTTACGTGATCCTGTCATCATAGAAGTAAGCCAGAGAAGAGATGTCGTTGATTTCATCGCTCACAGAGCCTATAAGGTAGACAGGGCCAGAAAAGCAGAATTAACCGCTACGCTCATCAAAGATATGCACTTGGATCAAGTGCTGCTGTTTGCCAGTACCAAAGAGTCCGCCAACCATATCTATGAATACCTTAGAAGTCAAAATATACGAACCTCTATCATACATGGAGATCTTACAAGAGGTGCCCGAGCAAAATCACTGGCTCTTTTGAAAAGCGGGAAAACGCAGGTGTTGGTAGCCACGGACATTGCGGCAAGAGGTATAGATATTAAAGAGCTCTCTATGGTCATTAACTATGACATGCCTGAGGGTACAGATGATTTTACTCATCGTGTAGGAAGAACCGGTAGAGCGAACCATAAGGGCTCGGTCATCTCAATATTAACTACAAGAGATTATGATATCTTCTCTAAAATGGAGAGAAACTTGCGCCTAAATATCAAAAGAGATATCTATCCTGGTTTCGAACTAACGGACAAACAGCCAAGACAAAAGCAACCTAAGAAAAAAACACTGATCGAGAGAAAAGGGAAATTTGATTTTCATAAACAAAAAATGCAAAAGAAAAATGCTCAGAAGAAGAACTCTCAAGCTAACAAGAAGCAAACCAGTCGAAAAAAATAAAAGATCGCTACCCGCACTTGATCATACTAGAGTAAGGGTGCAAACACTTTCATAACATTTTCAAAAGCTTCGCGCAGCTTGGATGGTTTTTCCATCCCTCTACTTGAATGTTCCATCAAACCGTTCATCCAACTTTCAATACTCTCTATGAATTCCGGAGAGTAAACGAATGTGACCACTTCATAATTGAGAAAAAGACTGCGGTTGTCGAAATTGACCGATCCTACCATACCACCGGCATCATCAAAGAGTATCGCTTTGGCATGCAACATTTCACCTTCATACAAGACCACATCAGCACCTATCTCATCAAGTTCACGCATATAAGCACTTCTACCCATATCTGCCAAGAGATGATCAGAACTTTTAGGTGTGATCAGCTTGATATCAACCCCTTTATGATGTGCTATGACCAATGCCTGAATCATATTTTCATCCGGCACAAAATACGGTGTAACGATCCAGATACGTTTTTTTGCATTATAGATAGCATTTAAAAGTGCCTCATACAATGCATCACTAGGGATATCCGGACCGGAAGGAACTACTTGAACCCTACTCTCTCCTTCGCATGACTCTTCTACCTTCAGTTTTATATTTTTCTCTTCTTTGGTTGCATAGACCCAATCATTCTCAAAAATATGATAAAAATGGTTGACAGAGGGTCCGTTCAAACAATAAAGAAGATCTTCCCAGCGTTTCGTTCCATCAGCTTCTCCCATATATTCATTACTCAGGTTCATACCCCCGCTTAGCAGTGTTGTCTGATCAAAAAGATAAATTTTACGATGATTTCGTAGATTAATGTAGTTTTGAAACGGCCGTTTTAAAATAGGTGTAAAAAATGCCACTTCTCCACCCGCTTCTCTCAATGCTTTAAAGCCTTTTTGGTGGAAACTTGCACCCAGAGCCCCAACCAGATCCATAAGTAATCGTACTTTGATGCCCTCTTTGGCTTTTTTGGTTAGTGCATCCAACAATGTTTGAGTCATGTTATCAAATTGAAAAACATAGGTACAGATATCAATACTCTGCTGTGCATGATCGATCTCTTTTAGCATACGTTCATACGCTTCTGTACTACTGGTGATAAGTTCAAAGGTATTTCCTTTTGTCGCTGGGGGCATACCGTTTTTTTGCAAAAGGTTTTGAAGCGCATGATGAGGATCATCCAATTCGTAAGCAGCATGTTCACATACATAATCAAACTTCACATACTCTTTTTTATTTTTTCCTTCACGCTTTCGTATACCGATAAGAAAATAAAGCGGTACCACAATGTAAGGTAAAAAGAAAATAGACAACATCCATGAGATCATACTGGTGGGAGAACGTTTTTGATAAAGTATATGACTGAGTGCAGAGAACATAAGGATACCTGCAAGTATGGCCAAAAAATACGTACTGATAAACTGTAAAGGTGTAACGTCGATGGGAAACTCCTCTTACTTTGGACATCTCTAAAATCCCAAGTACATTTATGTATTGATTATAACATAAAGAAAAAGTCTTATAAAGTATAAAGACCAGTCTATTATACGTCTCACAAAACATTCACTTACGCTATAATATAGTCATGATAAAAAACCTGCAAAACAATCACTTTACTTTGGTACTTTCTGGTGGTGGGGCTTTGGGCATCGCACATTTAGGCATCTTGCATGATATGGAGAAACAAAAGATAGTACCCAACGAGATAGTCGGTACCAGCATTGGAGGCATTGTGGGTGCCTGCTTGGCTATTGGTATGAAAGAAGCAGAGATCTATAAACATATTCAAAGTTTTGCCGGCATCTTAAACTGGATCAAGTTCTCTTTTTCGGGTAATGCCATCGTACATAATGACAAACTTGATAAGATCTTTGCACAACTCTTCAAAGAGAAGAAGATGAAAGACACATCCATACCTCTCAAACTCATTGCAACGGATCTGCTTAAAGGCGACAAAAAAGTATTTGATGCTTCTGATGATGTGTATATAAAAGATGCACTGCTTTGTACGATGGCCATACCCGGTATATTTGAAGAACACAGTATAGAGGGGAAAACGTATGCTGATGGCTTTCTCTGTGAAAATCTGGGAATCAGCGAAGCTTCTTTTGATTCTGTGTTAGCAGTAGATGTCCTTGGAAAAAATGCTTTTGAGGAGACTATGCCTGACAACTTTTTTAAAACGGCGAATGTCTTAGAAATGTTTGAGAGATCGATAAGACTTCTTATCTACAACCAAAGTAAAACACACTTAAAACATTCAAACAAACAGGTCTATCTCATTGAACCCAAAACACGGGGGTTTAAGACATATCAATTCCACAAATATCAAGAGATTCGCGCCTTAGGCTTGGATCTCTTCTAAACCTTTAGACATGTGAACTGGTATGTGGCACTTTAATCTTTGTGGTATTGGTCTCAATTTTTTCTTTGACCTTTTCTATTTTTGAGGTCTTTTTAGGCTTTTTATTCTCTTTTGTTTTCCCTGCTGTC
>JBNLDB010000160.1:0-3815 GCA_050304115.1 Sulfurovum sp.
AAGAGGTTTCTTGATCACTATGTATTTAACATCAAGATACTCTTTGTAGAGTGTCTCTACAAGATAGTATTCGTCATCATCGGCATAGAAGAGTTTGGAAAAATCAATTTCATCCATGAATGTGGAAGCGAGGAGTTCTCTTTTGTTATCATAGAGTGCGATGTCATACCCCTCTTCATAAAAAGTGAATTGCTCACTTTTGTTCATATGGTAGTATTCCAACTGTGCATTGATACTTCTCGCTTTGTATCGCATTTCCAAATGCATCTTCTCGATCAAAGCATTCTTACGGTCTATATAATAAAGATACCCCACCCATGTGGCTAAAATACTGAGTGACCCCAGGTAGACCACCATGAAAATAATGACACTTTTGGTACTGGCCTTCATCAGTTTGAAGTTTCCATTTCAAACCTGTAGCCTAGCCCCCGAAGATTTTGTATCATATCTTTTGTCAGGTGTTTTCTAAGGTTTTTGATATGGGCTCTTAGAGATTCGGCTGAGGCAGTTTCATCATAGTCCCATAGTATATCATACAGACTATCAAATGTGACGACCTCATTGGGATGTTTCAAAAAATGCTTGAGCAGTTTGAGTTCTTTTTGCGGCAGAGAAACACTCTTACCGCCTGTATGCAGCAGTTCTGTATCTATATCAAAAGTGATATCTTTATCTATCTGTATCAGGGTAGAACGTTTTTGTGCAAAAGAGCGTTTCTGGATGTTCTTAATACGTAAAAGAAGTTCGGCAAGCTCAAAAGGTTTTTTAAGGTAATCATCCGCACCACTTTCAAACCCTTGTGATACATCTTCTATGTCATTGAGTGATGTCACAAATATAGTTGGGGTCGCATCACCATTGTCACGCAATGTTTTCAATAGGTCAAAACCTTTGATCGCAGGTACGTTGACATCAAAGATATAGAGGTCGTACTGTGTCTCATAGGCTTTGTCCAGTGCTTCTTCTCCATCATAGACAAGATCCAGCTCAAAATCATTGTCTTCAAGGTACTCAGACATGATATCTGCCAAACCGATGTCATCTTCCAATAATAAAATTTTCATCGACACTCCTGATATTTACTATGATTATAACATACTCATGAAAAGAGTAGTTCATACTTTTTTCATACTTTTGTACTATAATAAACAAAAATTGAGAAAGGTGCTAATTATGAGATGTAAATATATACTTCCTACACTTTGTATGTTTGGCGCCATGTCACTCCATGCTGAAGAGGGCAGTTTAGGTAATATCCTTCAAGAAGCAGGGCAGAAGAAAGCACTGACTAAACCTGAACCACCTAAGAAAGCGTCTAAAAAGAAGACACGCTTTGTATGTAAAGATGAATATAAATCAAATGGAATAGGATCCGGAAATGAAGCTGTGACCGAAAAACAATCAGAAAGTTATGACTATGACAACAAATCAAGATTTAAATTCAAATTTAATGATGGTTCGGCACAGGGTAATTTCATGAGCGGAGTTGGAAATGCAGGTATGGGTGGCTCAGTGGGTGGCGGATCCATGGGTGGAGGAGCTGGAAGCGGTGGTGGAGGAGGTCGAAGATAGACCTCTTTTACTTCATAGATGCTTCACACTTTTATTTTATACTTTGAATGTAAGACATAATATTTACATTTAAAGGATCTACTATGAAAAAAACTTTATTGACATTGGGTGCTGTAGCACTTTTAGCCACTCCTTCTTTAGTTTCTGCAGAAGATAGTTTACAACAACATCTTAGAATGGAACAAAAGCTTCAAAAAGAGTATCAAAAAAGATTAAAGAACGGTAGTGGTGATAAAAACCAATATAAATACCAATATCAAAACCAGTATGAGTATAAAGGGACAAATCCAAACAGATCAAATGGTGGATCAATGGGTGGATCAATGGGTGGAAAGCGCAGTGGTGGAGGCGGTCGTCACTAAAAAAGTCACTCTCAAAAGAGAACCGCTAATCTAGATAATACAACGGGTATTTGTGATGAACACCGATACCCGTCTTTCAAAACCTACTACTTATTTAAATCATGGATATAATTGGCAAGTTCATGAAGCTCTTCTTTCGTATGGTTGTTCACAAACATTGCTTTGACATTTTTAATAAAGGGCAGTGCCTTTCTTTTTCCTGATGTATAGTCTATGAGGGCCTTTTCTATCTCTTTGACCGGCATCTCTTTGATCGGTTTAGCAGTTCCCATAGCTTTCATATCACCGTTTACACCATGACAGCTTGCACATTTTTGTACATAGATATTCTGTGCCGGTGACGCAGAAAGAAAACTTACCGAAAACAATACTAATCCAATTTTTATGAACGTCATACGATTCCTTCTCCAATTAAAATAGACTTTATTATATACTTATATCATTTGCATTCAGGTTATCTATCTTGCTTAATTATAGTCAGTTGTGCTAGAATTAACTAAATAGTACAAGGCTATTTAAAAGGAAGGGAAGAAACATGATAAAAATAAACAAACAGAGTCTAGTAGCAGTGGGGCTGCTTGGATTTGTGGGTTTGACAAGTGAAGTAAAGGCGTTGCCTTTGTTCGCCAAACAAACAGGTATGGACTGTACAGCATGTCACTTGCAAAGTATTCCAAAGCTCAACAAATTCGGTAGAAAATTTTTGGCTTCAGGTATGACCATGAGCCAAAAAATTACAGATGTGAACAGCAGCGGGTCAGATATCAATCCATCGGTAATGTTCAAATCTATCTATGAAAAAACGGATAATAAGCCGAGTGAGTCTGGAGTTGTCAAAGATACGATCGTAACCAATGACGGTATCTTATCTGTACCTAGAACAGCTGCACTCTATGTGGGGGGAAGAGTAACAAACAATGTTGGAGCCCTTGTCAACCTATCTTATAAATCTCAGAATGATAACTCCATTTCAGGGAAAATGGTTTATGCAAAAGAGATACAAGATGGATATCTGGGATTGGCAGCTTATTCTACAGCTGATTTTGGTCCATTCTCGGGTATGGAGATCTACAACTCGGGTCTCTACAAACCGTTTAGAACGTTTGATATAAGAAGACTCTCCAATGCACTTCAGGCAACAGAGATAGGTACTGGTGCTGCAACAGGACTACAGGCATACTTTGACAAATACGGTGCATTGGCAGATGGTGATCATATCTTTGCAACAGTCGGTATGTATGCTCAGGGTCAGGACAATAACCAAATGAGTCTTACAAGTAATCTTATCCCTTTTGCCAGGATTGCATATGAGTATCCTCTAGGCAGCTATAACCTTATTTTGGGCGGATTTGTAATGAACGGTGGGGATATCGTAGATCCTACAAGTTCTCTCAGCATAAAACGTAAAACCTATGGAATGGATTTTATGGTTGAAGGCTACATCGGTGCTAAAAGTGCTACTTTGACAATGAGCAAAGTCTTTAAGAATGAAGTGACCTATACAGGTATCGGTGCCGGTACATCCAAAGATATTGATAATTTAGATAATGAAGCATTCTCCGTAGGTGGAGAAGTGAACCTGACTCCGGAGTTTGGTGTGAAACTTGCATATCTTACTTTCAATGATGTTTATGATTATGCAGATGGGGGAAAGGGCAGGCTGAAACATATCAATGTAAAAGACCTGGACAATGCCATCACTGTAGGTATGGACTACTCGTTCAAGTACTACCTGCCTATGAAGCTTTCTGTAGAACATAGCTGGGCAAAACCGTCAAGATCAGATATAGAAGACTATAGAGACTTCCTGATCAGTTTCAACATGCTGTTTTAAAAATATAAATGTCATTTAACATTTACTTAACATTTCTTGAGTACTAT
>JBNLDB010000161.1:0-3809 GCA_050304115.1 Sulfurovum sp.
TATTTCCCCAAATCAAAAAGAAAAATATCTCCCAGGAAGTTTGATACCGTAGCCACAGCCAACGCAATGCCCAAGTCCATATTGCCCATAAATGAAAATACACCTGCTGCTGCAACAATAAAGAGTGAACCGCCGAATGCAAAAAATGCAATAGCCAAGTAACCCCAGGTCTCTAAAGAAGAAAAATCCATACAAAATCCTAAATAGTTTATTAAAGAATCATACCCAAAATAAGTTATAATCCATCTCATGATTGAAACACTAATGAGCATACTCTTTGTCTATGTCTTCATACTTTTAGGCTATATGTCTAAACGCATCTTCAAAGAAGAGATAAATCCAAAAACACTGACCCTGATGTCTGTCTACTTTTTACAACCCTTTGTGACCATTTGGGGGTTTAGTACAGCCAGGCTGCAGAGTGAGCACCTCTATGTCCCGCTTATCTATCTTGCCATTATCCTTCTCCTGCTCTTTCCCACCATCCTGCTGGGAAAAGCACTTTTCAGCGATCCCAAGGAAAGAGCCATATTTTCTATAGCCGGATTTGTAGGAAATACAGGCAATATCGGTATCCCTTTGGGTATCGCTCTCTTTGGAGAAGCCTCTGTCATCTACACGACCCTTATCAACATTGCCAATGTATTTGTCGTTTATATCATCGGTGTCTACATCTACTCGCGTGGTTCGTTCAGTATCAGAGAGTCACTCCTGAACATTATCAGGATCCCTATCATCCCGGCTTCCATTGTAGCAATACTCATCAACATCTATGAGATCCCTCTAAGTGCCGAAATCATTGAATTTTTCAAAATGGGCGCCTATGCCGGTATCGTCCTGCAACTTTTTTTACTAGGCACATTCCTGCAGGGCATATGCATCAAAGAGCTGCATCCAAAGCTCTTTATAGGGACCATCAGCCAGAAATTCATCATTGTCCCGCTGGCTACAGCTCTCATACTCTCTTTGACAGACTTGCCGCTTTTTGTACAAGGGGTGATCTTTATGGAGATGATGGTACCTCTGGCTGTCGCCAATATCAATCTGGCTTCTCTCTATGATTGCAGACCTAAAGATGTCACATCACTTATTCTGATGAGTACGCTTTTGTTTATGCCTTTGCTGTTTGGCCTTAGCTATGTCATAAATCACTACTATTTGTGATAAAATAACCAAATAACTTAACTAGGAGTTCTTATGTCTAAAAATACCCTTATCATCGGTGCCGGTGGCGTTGGAAATGTTGTTGCTTTCAAGTGTGCGATGAATGCCGATACCTTTGGAAACATCACGTTGGCGAGCCGTACCATCAGTAAGTGTGATGCCATTGCTGCCAATGTAAAAGAAAAAACAGGCGTGCAGATACAGACACGCACAGTAGATGCTGATTCCATCCCTGAACTCAAAGAACTCATTGCTGCTACGGGTGCGAGTATCGTCATCAATGTGGCACTCCCTTACCAGGACCTTACCATCATGGATGCCTGCGAAGAGATGCAGGTCGATTACCTCGATACGGCAAACTATGAACACCCTGATACGGCTAAATTCGAGTACAAGGAACAGTGGGCAAGAGGTGAAGAGTTTAGAAAAGCGAATATTATGGGACTTCTTGGATCGGGTTTTGACCCCGGAGCCACCAACGTATTTTGTGCCTATGCACAGAAACACTATTTTGATGAGATCCATACCATAGACATCCTTGACTGTAATGCAGGGGACCATGGGTATCCTTTTGCTACCAATTTTAACCCTGAGATCAATCTTCGCGAAGTCTCTGCAAAAGGACGCTACTGGGAGAATGGTGAGTGGATAGAGACAGAACCTATGGAGATCATGCAAGTGTGGGATTACCCTGAAGTGGGTCCAAAAGACAGTTACCTGCTTTACCATGAAGAGATGGAGTCTTTGGTCAAACATATTAAAGGGCTGAAACGTATCAGGTTCTTCATGACATTTGGACAAAGCTACCTTACCCATATGAAGTGTCTGGAAAATGTGGGAATGTTAGGAATCAAAGAGGTAGAGCACAAAGGCATGAAGATCGTTCCTATCGAATTCCTTTCCACCCTCCTTCCGGACCCTGCAAGCCTGGGACCGCGTACCAAAGGGAAAACGAACATCGGTATCTTTGCCAAAGGACTTAAAGACGGTAAAGAGAGAACCATCTACATCTATCAAGTAAGTGATCATGAAGAGTGTTATGCAGAGGTGATGAGCCAGGGGGTAAGTTACACCACAGGTGTACCGGCTATGATCGGAGCCAAACTGATGCTTGAAGGCAAATGGGAAGGCAAAGGTGTCTTCAACATGGAAGAGCTTGATCCCGATCCGTTCATGGAGGAGCTGAACAAGCAAGGGCTGCCATGGAAGGTTATGGAACTTGGCGCGGATGAAACAAGGATCGTAGAGTAGATAATGGATTTTTTACTCAAAAAATTTATCTCTATGTTCTTAATGCCCCTTCCTCTTGGGGTGTTTTTCATCGTTTTGGCTTTACTCTTACTCTACAAGAACAAAATGAAGCCGGCAAAACTCCTGCTTGCATGGAGTATTCTATGGCTCTTTTTCTTCTCCTATCCCCCTGTTGCTAACACACTGTTATATAGTCTTGAGTCAAAAATTCCGACACTTCATAAGGCCCCTGAGAATATCAAATATATCTATGTGCTGGGCGGAGGACATCATACGAATGAAAGTTTGCCCATTACCTCTCAGGTCGTTGACTCATCCGTAGTGAGATTGACTGAAGGTATACGTCTTTATCAACAATTACATAGGAAAGCCAAGATCATTTTTTCTGGATATCATGGTCTATACGACACAACCGAACATGCTCTACTACAAAAAAAACTGGCCATATCCCTAGGTGTCAATGAAGAAGATATTATTTTATATCTGGGAACCAAGGATACAGAAGAAGAAGCAAGAGCAGGTAAAAAATTATTAGGAGATAAGCCATTTATATTGGTCACTTCAGCATTTCATATGGCACGTGCAATGAACTTCTTTCAACATGAAGGACTTAAACCTATACCTGCACCAACCAATCACTTGTCGAGTACAAAATACCTAGACTACACCTACTTCTTTTCCTCTGATGCACTGGAAAAGTCTCGTATCGTATTTCATGAAGTACTTGGTCTCATCTGGCAAAAGATAAAAGGAATCTAATGCAAGTACCATCTGCGCGTTTTTCGGGATTTCCCAAAGAAGGACTGACCTTCCTCAGTAACATCATCATCAACAATTCCAAAGAGTGGCTAGATGACCATAAAGAGGAGTATGAAAAATACATTGTTGCCCCCAACAAAGCGTATGTAGAAGAGATGGGTGAACATTTGCAGGTACTGGTGCCTCACATTCATGCCATACCTAAAATAAACAAGTCTCTCTTTCGTATCTATCGTGATGCCAGATTTCACAGGCTTGACCCGATCAAAGAACGTATAGGTATCATATTTTGGCAGGGTGCGACACATCGCATGCAGAGCAGTTCCTTTTATATGCATTATGACCCTTTCGAAGTCTTTGTCGCTGCAGGTATACGTAATTTCAAACCACCCTTACTTGCAACATACAGAGAGTACATCAAAAACGATGCAAAGAGAGAAAGTTTGCATCACATCCTGGAAGAACTCAAAAAAAAAGGCTATACGGTACCTGAGCCCCAATTCAAACGTTATCCTATGGGACTGGACAAAGAGGATACCTATGCCTATCTTTACCTCTATGGCGCGATGTATGCTTATACAACCTTCCCGCCTGATGCCACCTTTCACTCCGAAGCGATCATAGAGAGGAATTTC
>JBNLDB010000162.1:0-3783 GCA_050304115.1 Sulfurovum sp.
CCTGAAGGAGAAGTGTGTATCCCTACAGATATAGGTTTAAGAAATATTGCTAAAGATATAGCAAAGTCTAAAGGTTTGACCCTTAAAGAGGGTGTGATAGCAACAGGAGATCAGTTCGTAGCAAACGTAGAGCGTAAAAACTGGATAGGAACGACCTTTAAAGCATCTGCTTTGGAGATGGAAGGGGCAAGTGTTGCGGTGGTCTGTAATGCATTGAATGTACCTTTCTTTATTTTACGTGCGATCTCGGACAGTGCCGATATGGATGCAAGTTTCAATTTTGATGAGTTTTTGGAAAGCTCTGCAAAGATATCTGCTGATTTTATTTTGAGTATGGTGGATGCAATTGGACAATAATCAAAGACGTGCTGCTTCTAAAAGCATTCCCATCAGTAAAAAACTGCTCAAGCTGGCAGGCAAGACCAATGCAGAGTTCAAACTGATCGGTGAGGGTGATAAAGTACTGGTGGGACTGAGCGGAGGTAAAGATTCCCTGGCGCTTGTACATATTTTGAAACATATACAGCGGCATGCACCTTTTCATTTTGAGTTTGAAGCCTGTACGGTCAAATACGGTATGCCTGATGAACATTATGAATTCTTGAGCAGGCATTGTGAAGAGTATGGTATCAAACACACTGTTTTTGACACCAATATTTATGAAATTTCCAATGACACGATCAGGGAGAACTCTTCATTCTGTTCTTACTTCTCGCGTATGAGAAGAGGGGCACTCTACAGTTTTGCCGAGGAAGGCGGTTTCACCAAGGTGGCACTGGGGCATCACTTTGATGACATGGTAGAAAGCTTTTTTATGAATATGTTCTACAATGGAACCATGAGGGCTTTGGCCCCAATCTATAAAACAAGTAGAGGGTTTCACCTCATACGCCCGCTTATCCAGGCCAGAGAGACACAATTACGTGCCTTTGCCGAAGATAACAATTTGAAGGTCATAGGTGATGAAGCTTGTCCTGCCATGCTAAAAGAGGTAAAGATGCCGTATGCCAGAGCTGCGACCAAAGCGTGGTTGGCCGAGCTTGAAAAAGAGAATAAAGATGTCTTTAAAATGTTCAAGGCTTCCTTTAAACATATCCATGATGATACCTTCTTTGACCCTGAACGCTGGAACCGTGATGATATAGAGGAAGAGCTGTGAAAATCCTTTTACTACTAAGCTTCTTGTTTGCACATGTAATGGCTGAGGAGCAAATAGAACCCCGGGAATTTACCGTAAAACTCATCAAAAGATGTGAATCCCTTGCCTTAAGTGTGGAACCTAACCGCAAAGCCAAAAAGATCTATACCCGTGTCTGGACAGAGGAGTGCGTCCAAAACCTCGGATGTATAAGAGAAATCACACAAAAAGAGCTTGAAGAGATGAATGCGACAAGAAGAAGCTATATGGCATGGAAATACCCTGTATGGTGCAAAGTAGACGCCGAGGGACAACGCGGCTGGGTCCGTAAGCAGTTTCTCTCTGATGAACCTTGTAAGCAGACAGACTGATCTTTTTCGAAAAAAGCATGAATCAATTTATAGCTACAGGATCAGGCCGTCTAGACAAGATACTCGCCAACCAGTTGGACGTAAGCCGTAACCAGATCGAAAAACTTATTAAGGATGGCCTGGTATCTGCCAACGGTAAGACCATCACAAAAACAAGCTTCAAGATAGAAGAGGGTGATGAGATAGCCTATGCATTCAAAGAGGCTGAGAAACGTGAGGTCGCACCTGTGGACTTTGATGTCGAGGTGATCTATGAAGATGAGTATCTTTTGGTGGTGAACAAACCTGCTGGTCTTGTGGTCCATCCTGCGCCTTCGGTGAAAGAGCCTACGCTGGTAGACTGGTTGATCCATAAAGGCATCTCTCTTTCCACTATCAGTGGAGAAGAACGATATGGGATAGTCCACCGTATCGATAAAGAGACTACAGGTGCACTGGTCGTGGCCAAGGACAACAAAACGCATGAAGCGCTGAGTTTGCAGCTCCAGGATAAGAGTATGGGACGTTATTATCTGGCATTGATCGATTGTCCGCTCAAAGAGAATACAGTCGTAGACAAACCGATAGGACGTAACCCTAAGAACAGACTCAAAATGGATGTGGTTCCAAATGGCAGAAGCGCAAAAACAGCCTTTGTAAAACTCTTGACAAGCCAACACAATGTTGAACTGATCGCAGCAAAACTGTTTACAGGAAGAACCCATCAGATAAGGGTACATTTAAATACGCTCGGCCGCCATATTTTAGGGGATGATTTATATGGGTTTAAGAGCAAAAGAGATAAAATTTCTAGAGTTAATTTGCATGCATATTTACTGTATCTGGTCCACCCTGTAAGCGGTGAAAGAATGGAGTTTGTCGCCCCACTTTTTGATGATATGAAAATGTATTTATCTAAAAATTTCGATCAAGGTGAAGTAGATGAAAAAATCGATCCTCGTACTCTGGGTGACCTCTTTAATTACCTTTAACGGGTGTGGTGCTGTCAAGGGATTGATGACCTATGGTACAGACCCTTCATTAGAGATGATCGAACAGGTACATGCTTTACCCAGGATGAATTCTGTAGGTTTTGAATGGAAGAAGATAGACGACCGTCGCATACACGGGATCAATATCTACAGAAGTGATGCTTCGAAAGAGAGAGAAGGTTTTCAACGTATAGGCACGGTGGGTAACCCTTATGCAACCCATTTTGTAGATACGCATGTCCAGGCAGACACTGCCTATCGTTATAGATTCAGTACCTTTGCATTTGGAAAAGAATCCAGACAAAGTGAGCCGATAGAAGTAAGAACATTGCCTCCATTCTCGGCAGTCTCTTTCCTAAAAGCCTATAGGGTCGCACCCTCTGTGGTAAAACTTCTATGGAAACCGCATGCAGATCCAAGTATCGATACCTATATAGTAGAGCGATCAGTGGATGGTTCTGAATGGAAATTCGTTTCACAGATACAAGGGCAATTGATGGTTGAATACATTGATACTTTTGTAAGAAGCGGACATACATACAACTACCGTATCATCGCACAAAGTTATGACAAAATACGCGCTTATCCAAGCGAAATAACAAAAATCAGATTATAAGCAGGAACAATGCCACACTTAAAAGTTACCCCCTTTGATACATCTATAATAGAACAACAGATAAAAAATAGTCCTATCATGACCTTTTGCGCCACTGCACTGAACCGTAGCGATATGCTTATTGGTATTGAACATGCAGGAGAAGAGTTCTTACTGCAGCTCAAACCCGATGATAAAGCCTACTTACTCAAATATGACAAAGTGACCAGACCTCTTAAAGTGAACCTCCTCAAAGAGGCATTGGAGAGTGTTTCCACAACGTTGGATCTGGATGTGCTCTCTTCAAATATTGCTATCTCCAATACCAAAAGTCCACTCTCTTCGGAACATTTTAAAAAGATAGAAGATTTTGAAAATATCACCTATCCCAAAGAGAAGATCTCTGTTGAGGTAGGTTTTGGAAGTGGACGGCATCTGCTTCATCAGGCGAAAAAAAATCCTGATACGCTTTTTATAGGGTTGGAGATCCATACGCCTTCGGCACAACAGGTCCTCAAGCAGATAGAGCTGCAGAAGCTTGACAATATATGGGTGGTGAATTACGATGCCAGACTCTTTTTGGAGATGCTGCCTTCGAATGTTTGTGAACAGATCTTTGTACATTTTCCTGTACCTTGGGACAAGAAGCCTCACAGAAGGGTGATCAGCCCCAGTTTTTTAGATGAGTCAATGAGAGTACTGAGAAAA
>JBNLDB010000163.1:0-3782 GCA_050304115.1 Sulfurovum sp.
CTGCAGACTTCATACGCAACCGATATTTATTTTCACCATATTTACTGGCAAAAAGATCGGAATTGAGGTTAATGATACTCAAAGGCGTATTGATCTCATGCATAGAATCTTTGATGAAGTTATCAAGCTGCATATTAAGTTTTTCAAAAGGCCTTGAAAAATTTCGAAGCAGTAAGAATGAAAAGATGAATAGTGCGATCACAATAGCGATCATGACCATCGCAGCAAAGAAGTAAATATTATTGGCCGTATGTATCGTAGAGACCAATAGATAGCTTGCACCGAAATAATAGGCGTTTGGAAGGGGGTAGACATAATAATAGCGATTTCTATTTTGATGAAATCCTTCTGTGAAAGACAAAGGTTCAAACTCTAAATTTGAAAATATCACTTCATACTGATCCGTATAGAGTGCTGCTTTATACTCTTTATAGCGTGGGAAATAGTAGACTTGATCTTCATTCTGGTAGTGCTGCATAGACGTGATGATCTTCTTTGCCTGCGCTTCAAGAGAGAGTTTCACTTTTGCTTCATCTATCTGTAAAAGCAGCTGTACATAGACCACCAGTGGTGCGATTAACAGAACAGCCAAGATCCCCGTATAGATAAACGCATATTTTCGTGCAAAATCATCAGTATTAAAAATCAATACTATACCCTACGCCACGTACATTTTTAATAAAATCTTTTTCAAGTTTTTTACGTAAACTACCTACTTGTACACGGATATTGGCAGGGTCTACCCACTCTCCCCATACCTCTTCCCAAAACATTTCACAACTTACCACAGACCCTCTCTTTTTGATAAGAAGTTCCAATATCTTTGCCTCTGTTTTCGCAAGTTGTACCGTTTCACCATTAAACGTAAGTTTCATCTTTTTGAGATCATAACTATACCCTGATGGCAGTTCTATACTCTCATCGGATGAAGCAAAACACTGTACCTTCATCACCTGCTCTACACGTAATTTCAGTTCTGCGAGGTCAAAAGGTTTCCGTATATAATCACACGCACCGCACTCATACCCCCGGCTAAGATCATCAATATCTGTCAATGAGGTAATGAAGATAGCCGGTGTCACATTACCATCTTCCCGTAACTCCTCTAGCATTTCAAAACCATTTTTCTCACCAGGCACTTTCACATCCAGAAGCAGTAAGTCATAAACATTTTCGTAAATCGCATCATACGCTGCATCAGCATCGGTGAAACATTCAACCTCATACCCGCTCTCCTCTAAAAATTCACTCATACTGAGAGCAAGTATTCTTTCATCTTCCAAAATTAGTATTTTCATTTGATCATCCCTGATTTTTTCTCATTATGCTTATTTTCAACAATGATATCAATAAGCTCATCTTTGCTATAGCCATACAGGATACGTTTCGCTTCTACTTCAAGTTCTTTTTTATCTTCTTCATTCAACTTCGGTAAGACCCCTATGAGCTCTTTGTCATAGGCATTACGGAAACTGTCATGCGGCGTCTGCCAGGCATCCACCACATTTTTGATATCCTCATCTGAAAACTGAGTAAAGATCGACACACTTTGATCTGCTTTTTCATGCCGTTTCAGTGCATCCTTTGAGATACATAACAGGTATATGCCGATCTGTTTTCCTGCTCCATTGACCATAGGTTCATAGAGATAAAGAATACCGTCTTCATATTCATAATTATTGAGTAACAAAGATTCCCAATCTATCATTTCTATTTTATCCATGTATTGCTGGTTATAGTTTTGATTAGAGATCACATATCCGTTCAAGAGTGGGAAATTTCGCATCAATTCAGCGTGTTCAAGATATTTCTCATCCATCAGCGCAAAAAGTTCAATGCCTTTTTTTCGTAGCTTAAGTGTAAAGTCATCGATAAATTTGATCACTTCGAGATAACCGAGCACCTTGTCTCCACTGCGCATAGGGATCGTAGCCTTCAGAGTCAGCAATCGACCTGTTTCCATCCCTACTTTTGGACGGCTGTTCTTATCCAGTGAAGCGAGATCCTCCCTAAACCACCAAATAGGCATCCCTTCATACCCTTCATCCCAACTACGTGCAAAAATGAAAAAGTCCGGAGTGAGTACCTGGATCCGCAAGGTTTTTACATGTGTATATTTTTTAAATCGTTCAGTGATCCTACTCAGGATACGATACCCTTGAGACTCATCACCTGCCGTCAATGCATTTTTAAGTTCGCCATCTTCGGAGAGTGCCAAAGACAAGGAGAGAAGATCGACCATCTCATAGTCAAGTCCTGCCCTAAAATCACTGATCAACTGATCTCCTAGACTGATGAGTCTGTCTTCTTTACTTTGTTTAACAAAGAAGAAAACAGAGATAAAAAGGATCATCAATACACCAAAAGTAATATAGGCTGCTATTTTGCTGATGTACTTTGAAGGTGTACATGATTTCATTTTTACACGCATAAATTGAGGGTCCTATTCCTTAAAATTTATATTTTTTAATTATTATAACGGTATCCTATCTTAAACTTACTAAAAGGAACATACATGAAAAAAATTCTAATTAGCCTACTCCTTACGCTAGGCCTAGTATACGCACAGGAGGCTCCTGCCAAAGTAGTCTACGATCTGACCACCAAAGATCTGAATAATTTTGAACTACGTATTTTAAGTGCTATAGTCGCCAATAAAGCACATTATGAAAGTACACTGCGTGAGATTGATGTGGCTGTGGTTATCCATGGCGGTGCTTACAAGTTCTTTCTAAAAGACCCTGCAAACAGTAAGTTCAAGGACGACAAAGCACTGCTTGCTACTTCACAAGCGCTTGGAAAACGTATTAAAACATTGGCAGACACCTATGATGTTGAATTTTTGGTATGCGGAGTAGGTTTACGAAAACATGATCTAGAAAAAAAAGATGTCTATGACTTTGTAAAGGTTATCCCTAATACAACGATAGGTTTGATAGACAAACAGAATGAAGGGTATGCCTATGTACCTATCTGGGATTAATGATTAAAATCGGTAGGTGCAACGAGAGAGTTTAAAGCGTAAAAGAGAATGTGGAACCCTTTTCTTCTTCACTCTGGATCTCTAGCTCTGTACCGTGTAATGCCAAGATACGCTTGACGATAGAGAGTCCCAGTCCCATAGAATTATCCCAGCTATGTGTACCCGAACGATAAAACTTTTTGGTGACTTTGTCAATGTCCGAAGGGGAGATACCTGCACCCTTATCTATCACAGATATATGCCCCTCCTCCATCATGACCACGACTTCATCTTTTGAATATTTCAGTGCATTTTCTATCAAGTTTTTGAGTACGATCTCCAGAAGTGTGCGATCCGCTTCGACCATATAACTACTCCCTTCTAACAAGATCTCTCTTTGGGGGTACTTCTCTTCCAGGGATGTTGTCACTTCCTGTGCCAGAGTATAGAGGTCAAACTGACTCGGATGCAATGTTGCTTCACCGCTCTCAAACTTGTTCCAGAGTACCAGCCTGCTGAGAAGTGCTTCTATTTTTACACCGTTGTTATATATTTTGTTTAAAAATTTTTCCTGCAATGCCTGAGGGATCTCTTTATCTTCCTCCAATGTCTGTGCATATCCCATGATAGAAGCGATAGGGTTACGGAACTCATGGGCGATCGCTGAGATCATATCTGCACGCTGGCGATTTTTAAGCTTCAGTTTTGCATTATAACGCTGCTTTATCTCTTCACGTTTCTTGGCACTTTCAAGTACTTTAATCAGATTCTGATTAATATCTTCGAACTCTTGGGTAAAAAAGTGCGCCTGATAGTCTAT